>DYON01000461.1 GCA_020720525.1 Acetofilamentum sp. | reverse complement strand
CCAGCGCAGGTAACGCAAACCGTTGGGCTGCTGTCTTGCAAAGAGAAATATTTTGAGAAATCATGAAAGATTTATCTAACATCAACGCCTTACATTCTCAAGTAATTTTTCTCCAAATGCGGGAGAAATCAACCGAAGAATTAATCTCGATTTGGGTAGAAAATGATCGAAAGGCATGGAGTCAAGAAGAATTTAACGCTGTCCAAAGTGTATTGTCGGAACGTCTCGGAAAGTTACCTGCGCAAAAAACAGTACCAGAAATAAAGGCTAATCCAGTAAAGATAAAAAAAACTGCCAATGACAACAGACTTGGAGAACCATTTTTCAATCTTAGTCCAATCAATAACGCTAGGGCAGTTATAGTAATTTTTGCTGCAATTATTTTATGCCTAGGTTCCATCGTAGTAAGAATGGTTGAGCAAAACACAAAGATATTTTGGGATTTCGCTCAAACTTCAATACCTTCTCAAATTGAGAAAATCGAAATTCAAAGAATCGACCAAAACGGCAATGGGATAGGCAATGTTATTACGATAGACGACAAAGAAAAAATTAGCGAGTTTGTTTCGATCCTAAAAACAATTCAAGAGTATCAAGAATATCATCATTCCCGAAATTACGAAGTCAGAATAAAAATTTTTCGGATTAAGAAGTTAGCATTTGGAATTCGGCACTCAACAATTGAACTTGAATGTTATACAATAAGCGGCGAAGGGAACACTCTTTTTGTAAGTGCAATTTGGGTAGAGCCAGGCATGTATAGTTATGGAAACGGAAACGCAAAATTCCTTGCCCCAGACTTAATAGATTGGCTTAATGAGAATGGAATCCCAATCCAATAATCGCAATTCCGCATAACTTGCTATGAGTAATCTTGTCTATACCTATTCGAGGTATAAAAAAGGCAAAATCAAGGGCATTTTCAGCCTTTTTGGTTTGGCGAGCAGTGCGATTGAAAACCCAATAGCAAGTTATGCGGTACTGCCAATAATGTTATGCCTAACTCCGAAGAAAAAGTGGACACATATGGCTCATCTGGCTGCTGGAAAGGGCTCGTTGCGTATACAGCCCCTGGTGTTTTTTGGGGTGGGACTGCCGCTATCTCCGCGATTGGCAGTGTAGGCGTGAGGTCGGAGCAGGTTTTTGATTTTGCCAATATGAAAAGTCAGTGGTTCTACGTCAACACCTATGGCTTAACGAGTTCTGCCGGTTTAAATTTCACGGATTATTATGGCGTTATACTGGGGATCAATAATACCGATACTACCGCCAACGTGTATAAATGAGAATCTCATTTTGTATCGGTTGGAGCAGAGTACGAATGATCTGGGCAATCGCATCTAAAATGGTGCTGAAATAAGGTAAAACTGGCTATCTTGGAGGTAGCCATGCCGAAGAAGCCGTTGGAAACAATTGGGCTCATTGGGAATTGCCGTGATAGACCAGCATATCTGGCGGTGCGGCGT
>DYON01000122.1 GCA_020720525.1 Acetofilamentum sp. | reverse complement strand
AAAACAACGCTTCGTCGGAAATGGGGAAAGAGAAAGATATACGAGGCATGTAAGTAAACTGAGGCTCATAATCTTTAAAAGCAGCCGAAGTTGGCTTTGTTAAACCTGGATTTAATAGATAAGGAGCTATTCCACTTGATGTTGAAATAATGGACGGGTCGGTGATTTCGATACCTTGCGAATTGTACCAAGTATCGGCATCGCGATATCCTAATATTTCATTAGGATTGTTTACATTGTCAACATAAACAACATAATCGCTTCCCATATTACTAGGGTGTTCGCCCAAATCGTCAACCTGACCAACAGTTTTTGCTTCATAAATTAAATATTGGTCTTTAAGAACCATTTGGTTGGCATCGAAACGGTCAACGCGCAAACCAATGTTAAAAATCAAATCTTTAAACGCAAATTTGTCTTGGATGTAACCGGCCATGTAAATTGGTTCGAACGCAGGAATCTCTCTTGTGAAATTACCATCGGCATCTTGCTTAGTGAAAAAATCGTCGAAACTAGGCTTGTATGAAAGTTTCTTGCCAGTATGGTCATAACCAAAGTAAGTTACATAAGAATTACCTTCGTTTAACAATTCATCAGCCGAAAACCAACTAATATCGAACAATGCTGGGTCGTAAGAGTCAACATCTATCCACTCTGTACCATTTACAGGCAATCCCAATGCTTCGCGCAAATTCTTATCAAAGTAATACTGACTTGAGCCATCGTATAATCTATTGAATTCAATGGTATCGTTAAAAACTCCATAAGCATCAGTAACCATAATAGCATTTGAATCGAGTTGCTCTATATGGCTATTGGTCAATTGGCGCATACGAGTCCACAAACTTACTGGAGCATATCCAATATACGATTGCGATAATTGCTCATATTGAATACCAAACTGAAATGCATGGTTGCCTATATCGGCAGAAGCATTAGCCGTAAGACCAATCTGGGTTTCATCGTATTTTGAATATTGATTGTAAACTGTTCCCGGTGCGTCCCAAAGCGCATAAATAGATTCGGGCTGCTGACCATTCAGCAGAGCACCAGCACTTTGAATAATGGTGTAATTGGTATAAAAACCACTATTTATGGGATACATACTGTAATACTGAGAGGTATAGTTTGATGTGATTGGATTATCGGCACTAGGCTCAAAGGTTACCAAGGTGTCGTAATAGTTATTAAGGATATAAACATTATTCAAATTCACCCCAGTTTCCTCATCGGAATAATTGCCAAGCTCATACGATTTAGTTTTGTAGGTATTGAATGTACCCCAATGACCATAAGCAAACAAATTGTCTTTATGCACTGGATCCTGAACGGTTTGTGTGCTTCGAGAGTAATCGGCTTGAATGTTATAGAAAACATTTTTAACAATCGATTTGCTAGAAGTATCGCTTTTGAAACGTTGGGTAAAGCGACCAAAAACGCGCCACTCGTTGGCAATTACTTGTGGGTAATTTTTGTAATTAAACATCGAATAACCATGGATATAAGAAATATTGTTGCTATAGTTCAACGAACCACCAAAAGTAAGATTAGTTGTGCTGGTTGTTTTTACATCAATTTTCCCAGACAAACTAACACTGCGATTAGGAGCATCGGTTTTAGCTTTTATTTTTTCAAGATTTTCCATGGCAACAAACTGAGCATTCTGGAAAGTACCAAAGCCAGTTCCTGATGGACGAAGAGGGTTTTCTTCAATAAACGATAAGTAATCGTCGGTTGCAACATAAAGACCATCGGCAAAAGGCCTCGAATCTTTATCGAAAGAAAATTCACCTGCAATGAAGAAGCCTAAAATAGCAGTACCGCTTGTAGAATCTTTGCCTTTAAGCAGTGGACCTTGAATTGACAAACCTAATAAGTTATAATCGTATGCATCTAATAGCTTCGAGGTAACCAATTCAGCCCCCATGCCAAACTCGCGGCTGGCACCTTTGGTGGTTACATTGATAACACCACCAGTAGCATCGCCATATTGTGCAGGCAAACCACCAGTGATAACAGTAACTTGCTCAAGAGCCGATTTTGGCAATGAAGATGAACCGCGTACACGAACGCCGTCGATATATGTTACGGTACCATCTGAGCGCTGACCACGGATACTTATGTCGCCACCTCCATCGGCAGAATAAACGCCACCAACGGTTACGGCAACAGAGTTCGCATCGCGACCAGCCATTTTTTCAATTTCTTCGGATGTAACTGTTCCTCCAGAAGATCCACCATCTTTTTCAATGAGAGGAACTTTGTAATCGACAACCACAAATGTAGTTAAAGTAACGGCTGTTGATTCCATATCAATATCGAGAAAAGTGATATTGTCGGATTTGATAAGCACGCCAGCATACATAAGTGGCTTGTAGCCAACATAAGTTGCTTTAACATCGTAAGTTCCAGGAGGAATAGGTTTAATGGTGTAGTTGCCATCAAAATCGGTGGTGGAACCACCAAAATTCTTTCCGCCAGATTCAATAATGATATTGGCAAAAGGAATCGGTTCTTTGGTTTCCTTATCCACCAGTTTCCCTTTCAACGTACCAGACGACTGAGCAAGAGCTGCGGCACTCACAATCAACGTCAATCCTAAGACAGAGAGTAGTTTTCGAAACATATTGGTCGGTTTATTTAAAAATTCTTTCTTATTTTGAGCGGGTAAAGTTATAAAGATTTACGATTCCGCCTTGTTTTTTTTTGACATTCAGCTGAAGTTTTTTTCATCTTAAAAGTATCTCGGTTGCAAAATTTCCGAATAGATGACCGCTTTTTTAAGGTCAAAATTACGTAAAAGAGGATGAACTGAATTTTTTGATTTGATTAAAATTTCTTCATTTCCAGCATGGTTTTCTAAATCGGATACAATATTTCCACCTTCCGAAAACGAATCGCTGTAATTTTCAAAAGCCAAAAAACCAGTGAGTGGTTTATAAGAATCGGCCAACGAAACATAGCCAGTTGATTCGACCGATTGATTCTCCGAAACGGGTACAGTGTCAATGTAAGAATTATTTTCAACGGGAGCTTTTTCAATTGTATTTCCCGAAAACATTTCAATTAACTTTTCAATTTCGGATGTAGTCTGAAAAGATTGGGGTGGCTGCTGGCTCGCATTATTTTTTTGCATAGCAAGCTTTGCTGCTGCTTGCTGCTTTTTGGCCGCCTTTCCAAAGTAGGAAATCACTCCCCAAACGACCATTACAACGATTAATCCTAAAAATTGCTCCATTTAAAAAATATTGGTTGGTTCAAAATTTGCACCTTAAAATTATAACAATCCAATCACATTAGTTGTCTCAATCAGCATTCGGTTGAAACAAACAAGTTAACGGTATCAGAGTTTGTTAATTATTCCCATCACAAGTTCTTTTTTGCGTCGAGAGATGGGTATTTCGGTTCCGTCTTTCATCACAATGTATCCTCCATCGTTGCGAACAACGGTTTTGATATAATTGATATTCACAAGATGCGATTTGTGAGGGCGCATAAAATCCTTGCCTTTAAGCTGTTCATCAATTTCTTTCAATGTTTTTGAAACAATTATTCTCTTTCCATCCTTCAAAAAGAAATTGGTGTAGCAATCGTCGCTTTGGCAACGAATGATATCGCCTGTATCGACCACATGCATTCCTTCGAATGTGTGCAGAACTATCTTTCTTGGCTCGGGCGCAAGATTTTCGAGCAATGCCTGATAACTTTTTCCGAACTCGGGATTGGCCATTCGCTCGGTATGCTTTTCAACTGCCTTTACCAAATCGTCGGGGACAATTGGTTTAAGCAAATAATCGAGTGCGCTGAATTTGATTGCTTTGATGGCATATTGATCGAATGCAGTGGTAAAAATAACATTGAAGTCAATATCTTCTATCTGTTCGAGCAAATGAAAACCACTACCATCGGGCATCTGAATGTCGAGAAAAACCAAATCGGGTGTATGCTGCTTAATAATTGCCAGCCCCGATTCCACATCTTCGCCCTCGGCAACCACCTTTACATCAGGCACATATCGAGCAAGCAAGCCTTTTAGGGTCATGCGCGAAGCATCTTCGTCGTCAATAATTACTGCTCTTATCATGGTTTCAAATTGTTTTCAAAAATACAAGTTTTTTTTAATTCACAACAAACAAAACTACAAATCGATGTATGGAATCACCAAACGCACTCGCGTTCCAGTTGCATTTTCTTCGCTATCCTTTAGGTCGATAATATCAACCGAAATTTTATTTTTCAGCTTTGAGTTCAAAATATCAAGACGTTCTTGCGTAATAATGATGCCTTGCGATTTCTGACCAAGGCCACTTTTCTCTTTTATTTCGCGTGCACGTTGGCGCCCAATACCATTATCTTCTACAACACACAAAATATAATCATCTTTCATCCACATCTGTACAGTCAAAATGCATGGTCCAATTTTTTTATTCATTAATCCATGCAAAATTGCATTTTCGACATAGGGCTGTACTATCATAGGTGGAATGCCAACAAACTCAGAATCAATTGATTGTTCGAGGGTAATTTCATACTTAAAGCGATTGTTGAATCGCATATTTTCGAGTTCGATATAGTATTTAAGCAAACTCACTTCTTGAGAAACGGGTATATGTGTTTCGCGGCTGGTGGTAAGAATAAGCCGCATCAATTGGCTAAACTTGGCCAAATAATTAATGGCCTTTTCGGAGTCGTTCGACAAAATGTAGCTTTGAATAGAATTGAGCGAATTAAAAATAAAGTGAGGATTCATTTGCAATCGCAAGGCTTTTTGTTCGAGTTCGAACATTTGCTTTTCGATTTGCAACATTTTACCTGTCGCTTCGTTTTGATTGCGCACTTTGCGAACTCTCCCACGAACAAAAAGCCAAGTAACCGACATCATAGCAAGAACAAGCAAAATGCGAAAAACCCATGTTTGGTAAAAAGGCGGTTTTACAATAATTACAAACGAAATACCATCTTCGTTCCAAAGTCCATCGCTGTTCGAGCCACGAACCTGAAACACATAGGTTCCTGGTTTCACATCGGTATATTCAGCCATTCTTCTTGAAGCATCCGTTTTTATCCATTCTTTGTCGTAATTTTTAAGGCGATAAGAATATAAATTCTTGCTCGGATTGGTAAAATCGAGTGCAGAAAAAGAAATTGAAAAGAAATTGTTGTTGTAATTGAGCTCGATAGTGTCGCCGTTTTCGATATATCTACCATAAGGTTTGTTGAACAATTTGAACTCTGTAATTACAATTTTGGGAATCTGACTGTTTGATTTAATTTTTTCGGGATTAAACAAATTGAATCCATTCATGCCACCAACAGCTATTCGACTGTTGTTGAGAACATAAGCAGCACCTAGATTAAATTCGTGACTCTGCACTCCATCGTTGATATCGTAGCCAACAAACGATTCCGATTTTGGATTGAAACGAATTAAGCCTTTGTTGGAGGTCATCCACAAAAAGCCTTTCGAGTCTTCAACAATGTCGTAAATGACATTATCGGGCAATCCATTTTCTTCGGAGTAACGTCGAATAACTCCAGAGCTCCGGTCGTAGCTATTAAGTCCGCCGCCCATTGTTCCAATCCAAAGCATTCCTTTTCGGTCTTCGAACACCGAGAAGATTCGATCGTTCGACAGGCTATTGGGGTTGCCCTTCACATTTCGGAAAACAAAAATTTTCCCCGTTTTGGGATCGAGTCGGTTTAGACCACTAAATGTGCTTAGCCAAACAATTCCGCTTTTATCGATAAAAACACTATTAATAATATTACTGCTGATTGTAATTTCGCTTTCATAGCCAGGCGAAACCCAATTGGTAAATTTCCCCGTAGTAAGGTTTAATTGACTTACGCCACTATAAGTAGCTATCCATAAATTATTTTTTTTGTCGGGTACAATTTTCCATACAGAATTCCCCACAATTCCATCTTTATCGCTTGATAGATATGTTTGCTTCAAATGTCCATTCTGATCGAGCCTAAACAATCCAAACTCGTTGGTTCCAACAAAAATATCGTTGCTACTGTCTGCATATAAGCTTCGGACAGCTTTTTCACCAAATTCATTTGTAGCAAAGTGCGAAAGAGTGAGTGTTGCCATATCGAATTCAACCAAACCATTTTCGGTGCCAATCAGCAAATTTCCATTCTCGAGTTCAATAAACGACCAAACGAGATTGTTGTTGAAGTCGAATTGCGAGCCTACAATTTTGTAGTGCGGAAATTTATAAGCAAATGCGGAGTATTTATTCAATCCATGCCAAGTACCAACCCAAATATCGCCAGAATTGCTTTCGAGTAAACTTAAAACCGAGTTGTTGCTCAGACCATATCTCGAATTGTAGCTGCTAAAAAAACTATACGTTGAACTATCCAATACATTATATATATATACGCCATTATCGGGAGTGCCTATCCAAACCCGCTCTTTGTTGTCGAATAAAAGCGATGAAATCGACGCAATTTTTCTAATTTCATCGGGCAAAGTATGATGAAGTAAACATTTTTTAGATTCGGAATAATAATACAAGCCACATTGAGTTCCCACCCACACACGGTCGCGTACCTGCACCGAAGAAGTAACAAAACCACAAAAGGCAGCATCTTCGTTATCGACTCCAACGCGGCTTATACTGCGAGTTGTAACATCGATAAAAGCAATCCCAGAAGGTGTTGAAACCCACAGGCGATTTTGATTATCGAGCATTAAATCGTTTATTCGATTGTTTGGAAGCGAATTGGAATTGGAGTTACTGTGATGATAGGTGGTAAATTTCTCCAAATTAACGTCGAAACTACACAAGCCACGACTGGTTCCAATCCATAAAATACCTGTATCATCGAAAACCAAAGCCGAAATGCTGTCGGAAGCCACACTATTCGAATTGTAGAAACTGTAGAAATACGATTTAAACGAATCGGTTTTGAATTGATAAAAATTGAGACCTTTGTCGGTTCCAATCCAAATATTCCCATTTTTATCTTCGGCAATTGCATTGATAGTTTCGTTGCTAATTTTCCCTTTAGGATATTTGTAATCTGGCTTATAAACCATAAAGCGGTATCCATCGAATCGATTAAGTCCGTCCCACGTGCCAATCCAGAGAAAACCACGCGAATCTTGCATTAGGCACTGAATTGTGTTTTGTGAAAGACCTCTTTGATAATTTAGAATTTCGGAAGAATAGCTATCGAATTTAAAATCGGCATTTTGTTGGGCCGATAACAAAACAGGCAGCATAAGCAATGCCAGCAAAATCGATTTGAATAGAAGATTTCTCAAAATGGTTGGTTTGCGAATCACAAATATACACGATTTTCAACCATGTGCAATCTTATATAAGTTTAAGGTTGAAAACAATCAGTTTTTACAATTGGGATTCCGAACGCCTTCAAAAACAAAAGGCTCTCTACTAAATTGATGTAGGTAAAGAAAAACGCCCAATTTTTTACCACGAATTTACTCACATGGTATAATTAATTTTAAAGGTGTTCATCCTGCCTTGCAGGACAAGTTAAGCTCACCACCTTCGGCGGTTCGGTTATCTAATTAAAAACGAATTATGCTCTATTGATTAAAGCTAATGAGGCTGTCTCAAAAGTCGCGCTTTGGCACAAACACAACATTCCAGCGTCCGAGTTTGCCCGAGGACATGGAATCGGTGTGTTTGTAGTTGTTACGACGATTCCATGTTCTTGCTGCTTAAAGTATTATAGCTGAGGTAAGCAGCCCGAACGGTGGAATGTCGCAACATTGCCGATGTTTTGAGACAGCCTCCACGAATTGAAGTACTTATTCGTGGTGAAACATTCGCTGTAATTATCGTTGGGTGGTTTCATTCAAAAAATCTTCCTTGCAGTAGGAGAGATTCTGAAATAAATTC
>DYON01000460.1 GCA_020720525.1 Acetofilamentum sp. | reverse complement strand
ATGCAGTTATAGCAACTGCAGTTTGTATAGGACTTTACTATCTTATTACAGCAACAGGAATTCTTTAAGAAAGAAATCTAACAAAATAAAAAAGCCACTCTTTCGAGTGGCTTTTTTATTACAGAAATAATTTTCTGAAAACTAGCGACCTCCACGTACAGGTTTGCCAGTGTTGGTAGTAGCAGTTGCTGTAGTTGTTGTAGTTGTGTTGGTGTTGTTGGTGGGTTTGTAGTTGTAGTTTCCAACTTTGTTTTCAGCAGCTTTAATGCTATCTTCTTTTGCTTGAGCAATAGAATCGAGACGAGCTTTTTCAAGTTCTTCAGCTTTTTTGATGCTGTCTTCTTTGATTTTAGCAATTGAATCGGCCTTCTTGATTGAATCTTGTTTGGCTTTTTCGTCGTCTTTTTTGCTTCCACCACACGAAACGAGAGCAAAAATGCCAGCTACTGCAAGAATTGCAAATAGATTTTTCATTTTTTCTGGTTTAGAGGTTGTTAATTACTTAACTTCTTTTGTTGAATCAACAGCGGTAGTATCGGCAGCTGCCATTTCTTCTGCTTTAGCAATGCTGTCAGCTTTAGCAACTTGAGCTAATGAATCGGCCTTCTTGATAGAATCTTGTTTGGCTTTTTCATCGTCTTTTTTTGATCCACCGCATGATACAAGTGCTACCATGCCTACGAGAGCGAGAACTGCAAAAATGTTTTTCATAATTGGTTTGTTTTTTTGGTTTAACGATGCAAAATTAATACTTTTTTATTCATGACAAAAAAAATCGTACATTTGTCAAACAAAAAAAGTTGAAAAATATGAAAAAAACCTTTGCAAAAATCGCAGCAGCTATTGTAGTAATAGCTTTTATCGGTGTTTCGTGTACCGAAGATGACATTACAAAACCAACAATTACACTTACAGGTGGTGCTACTTTGACCCTTGATTTGGGTGCAACTTATGCCGATCCTGGTTTTACAGCCAACGACGACAAAGATGGCGACCTCACATCGCAGGTAACTGTTACTGGAACTGTTAACACAAACCAAGTTGGTGCTTACGAAATCACCTACACTGTTTCCGACGAGGCTGGAAACTCAACCACAGAAACCCGTATGGTTTATGTTCGCGCCAATGCTCTTGCTGGTTCTTATAGCGTTCACGCTGTTGTTACTGGTGCTGGTGC
Organism: Acetofilamentum sp.; assembly: GCA_020720525.1. GTDB lineage: Bacteria > Bacteroidota > Bacteroidia > Bacteroidales > DTU049 > GWF2-43-63. Next base: position 293 of record DYON01000460.1, on the reverse strand, counting down.
TGGAACTTATGACTATACAGAAATTGTTACTGCTTCGAGCGTTGATTACAACAAAGTAATCATCTCCGATTTTAACGGTTATCCAAACTTAACTGTTTCTGCTACTGTTACAGGTTCGAGCATTTCGTTCAACGAAACCAAAAGCTACGACTGGGATAACGATGGCACAGCTACTTCTGCCGACATCACAGGTACAACATTGAGTGCTTTCACAGTTGTTAGTGTTTCAGTTTCAAAAATTGTTACTTTGTCATTTACTATCAACTATGGTGGTGGACAAGTTGACCAAGTAG
>DYON01000459.1 GCA_020720525.1 Acetofilamentum sp. | reverse complement strand
GTTGGTGCGATGGCACTTTTCTGGAAGATCGGGACTTTTTCCGCATGACAGGTGTGGCGCGCGATTGTTATCTGATAGCTCGCAATGCACAAAAAATTGAGAACATTCATTTTACACCCGATTTGACAAATAATTATCAGGAGGGTGTGCTCGAAGTTATCACCACACTTTCGAAAGCAGCAGGAGGATTATCAGTAAGTTATGAATTGAAAGATGGCGATAAAACCATTGCAACAGCAGTACAAAAAGGCAGTGGAAAAACGGTTTTCAACGTATCAAATCCCGAAAAATGGTCGGCTGAGTTCCCTTATTTGTACCGCCTTTTTACTTCGCTGAAAGATAAATCGGGTAAAACGGTGGAAGTTATTACGCAAAATGTTGGTTTCCGTAAAATTGAAATTAAAAATGCACAAGTATTGGTAAATGGCCAACCGGTGTTAATCAAAGGCGCTAATCGCCACGAAATGAATCCAACAACCGGCTATTACGTAAGTCGCGAACGCATGGAACATGATATTCGCATTATGAAAGAACTGAATATCAATGCAGTGCGCACCTGTCATTATCCCGACGATAGTTATTGGTACTATCTGTGCGACAAATACGGAATCTATATGGTGGCCGAAGCAAATGTGGAATCGCACGGTATGGGTTATGGCGAAAACACGCTGGCTAAAAATAAAAGTTATGCATTGGCACACTTACAACGCAATCAGCGTAATGTGCAACGCAACTTTAATCATCCATCCATTATTGTTTGGTCGATGGGTAACGAAGCCGGCATGGGGCCTAACTTCGATGCCTGTTACGATTGGATTAAAAAAGAAGACCCAAGTCGCCCTGTGCAATACGAACAAGCCAGAAAAGGAAAGTCGACCGATATTTATTGTCCAATGTATTTGGGTTACGAGGATAGCGAAAAATATTCAAAAAACAATCCAACAAAGCCACTCATACAGTGCGAATATGCACATGCTATGGGAAATTCGCAGGGAGGTTTTAAAGAATACTGGGATATTATACGTGCTAATCCTACCTATCAGGGTGGTTTTATTTGGGATTTTGTAGATCAGTCGTTGCACAAAAAGAACGCTGATGGTATTGATATTTATGCCTATGCCGGCGATTTCAACAAATACGATAGCAACGAAGATAAAAACTTCTGTAACAATGGGTTGATTAGTCCCGACCGCAAATACAACCCACATGCTTACGAAGTGAAGTATTACTATCAGAATATATGGACGACTCCTGTCGACTTACAAAAGGGAATTGTAGAAGTTTACAACGAAAATTTCTTCCGTAATCTGGATAATTACTTTATGGAATGGCAAGTGTTGACCAACGGAAAAGCAATTGAATCGGGTGTGGTAAATGACCTGAAAGTGGCTCCGCAACAAAAAGCGCAAGTTCAATTGGCTTATTCTACTGAAAATTTACCAAAAGAAAAAGAGTTATTACTCAATGTGA
>DYON01000458.1 GCA_020720525.1 Acetofilamentum sp. | reverse complement strand
TTGTATTGAAAAACTTATGAGACAAGCAATTATCATCCTGAACTATCATCCTGCATTGTCATCCTGCATTGTCATCCTGAACTGGTTTCAGGATCTGTGCAGGATGACAATAGACAATAGATCGGTTTGAGTTTTTTTGGTTTCTTTCAAAAAAATTCTTCCTTGCAGTAAAAGAGATTCTGAAATAAATTCAGAATGACTGCAAGGAAGGTCGTTCGATATATTCAGAAAACCAGCCTGAATTGCATTTCTGTTTTTTCGCCAAGCACGAAACCGTTTACTGTTGTGTTTTGCAGGTTCATATTTTCAAAGTTCTGTTTGTTTTGCGAGGGAATTTTCTGAAAAAGAAATATCAACAATACATTTACTTTATTGCATGGCTGCATGTATTGCAATTCAACTTAAAAGACAAATTCACCCTTCCTGTTTCGGGAAGCTTTGCTGCATGTGTTGTTTGGTGTCTTGGCCAATGCTTCGCACAATTTTATTGAGACTATTGCATTTGGAGCATTTCAGAAAATTGACGCCTTCTTTGAGTTTGGTGGCATCGAATTTAAGCGCACTGTTGCACTTTCCGCAACGAACCTGTGTTATCATAGTGTTGTTGTTTTTGAGATGAATTATGCCCAGTCGTTCATGTTGGCGTTGTTGTCGAAATCGTCGCCGAAAGGATCGGAGTCGTTGGAATCGGCATCGTTGAAATCGGCTCCATGGTAATCGGAAATGGCTCCATCGTTCGGATTTTCGAATTCGGTATAAGCTCCATTGTCTTCCGAAGCAGTTGTGTGGCTCACTGCATCCCAATAATCGGCATGTTGGTCGTCGCTCATCGAATTCCATTCGTTTTCGTAGTAGGTACCGTAGGGTTTACCATGCCAGTAGAACATTCCGCCTGGGCCAACATCTTCGCGGGCATTGGCAAAAGCATCGCTGAAACTCATATCGTCGCTCACGTTGTGCGAAACAGAAAGAATATCGAGTGGTTCGGGTGCTGGTGGAGTATAATCGTTATTGTCGGAAGTGGTATTGTAAACCGCATCCCAATAATCGTTTTTATCGTCTTCGCTCATGGCATTCCACTCATTTTCGTAATAGGTGCCATAAGGTTTATCGTTCCAATAAAAAATTCCACCAGGGCCAACTTCTTCGCGGGCATTGGCAAAAGCCTGACTAAAGCTCATGTCGTCGGAAACATTGGTGGCAATATCGAGCACTTCGTTGGGTTCGGGCGCTCTATACACAATGGAACCGTCGGTTGGCAAATCGGTATCGGCATTTAGGTCGATTGACGAATCGTAAACACCATCTTGGTTCGAATCGATCAAAACGGCATCTACATAGCCGTCGGCATCGGTATCGGCATTGGCATCGGCGAGTCCAACTATTGGTTCGGCGGCTGGTGGGGGAGTGGTTTGACCATCGTAAATGGGTTCAATCACCACCGACGAATCATACACTCCGTCGTTGTTGCTATC
>DYON01000121.1 GCA_020720525.1 Acetofilamentum sp. | reverse complement strand
TTCGACTTGGTAATCGACAATGAGTTTCATAGAGTAAGCAGCGAATTGTTCGAATTGTGCAACCAAGGCGACTGGGTCGAATTTCACCTAGATAGCAAAAGCCGTTTTCTGCTAAGTATCGAAAATCCTCGAGAGGAAACCACATAGAGCAAGTTGATTAAATGTGAGTTGAGAATTAAAGACATTCTAAGTTTGTATTAAACATACAATTCTATTTTCCGAGCTCAAATCCGTTTCTTACCGGCCAAAGTTGCTGAGTGTTGTGCGGAAAGCAGTAGAAGGGTTTGAAGAAATACTTTGTCCGCAGATTTATTCATAGATTAAATTATTTTTATTGTATTCATGATCTTACCGCCAGAGGCGGCTCGGTTCTCTGATGACGCCTATTTTTTGAATTGCACCAGCTGGGGCTACAATTCTCGCAGATGCTTTGTTTGTTTTACTTCGCAAGACAAACAAACAGTTGATCTATTTGAATCAGATTTAATATTTGATTGGAGCTGATTCCATCTGCGGAAATTGAAGGGGTCTCACTGGGGGTTGCTTTGAACTCTGCGAAATCCCCTAAATCTGCGGACTGGCTTTTGAACAATTAATCCGAATCAAATTCAATGCGCAATTAAGGAAATTTTCATTTTCTGACAGTTTCCGAGTAGACTTTTGCGCAATATTCTCAATTTTTCGCATTATATTAGCACCAATTTCCAACGAAATGAAAAAATTGCTAATAGCTTTTTGTTTTGTATTATTCTCGTTAGTGAATGCCCAAGCCCAGCAATGCGCTGCAGGTTACAAGCATTTTTCTGACACCAGTTTTCGAGTAGGAGATGTTATTTTAACACCAGAAATATTATTTGATTTTAATGGCCCAAGAGTTTTAGATCAAAGCTTTGATAGTGTAAGGATAATTTCTGTTTTTATGGAGAAGCACACTTCTTTCACTATCGAAATTGGCGTTCATACCGATTACAGGGGAAGCAGCGAATACAACGATACCCTTTCTTTTTACAGAGCTAAAGCCATAAAAGCAGTAATGGTTTATGAATTTCATTCACTTCCAGAGCAAATTATTGTGAAAGGTTATGGCCAAACGGAACCCATTTGGACTGAAGAAGAAATAGAAGCTGTTGCCAACAAAAAACTGCAAGAAGAATTATGTACAATCAATAGAAGAATTGAAGTGAGAATTATTGGAATTAAATAACTCTATTTCAGCGGACGAGCAAACATTTGCACATCTTTGTCGGTCACTTCTTTGTCGGAGAGAATTATTAGTCGTTCAACCACATTGCGCAGTTCGCGAATATTTCCGGTCCAAGGAAGCTTTTTGAGTTCTTCGATGGCTTTGGCAGAAAACACTTTTTGCGGTCTTCCTTGCCCCATTGCTGTTTCGGCTGCAAAATGATTCACCAACAACGGAATATCGTCGAGACGTTCGCGCAAAGGTGGAACGTGAATCAGAATAACCGAAAGGCGATGATATAAGTCTTCGCGGAAGCGCCCATTGGCAATTTCGTTGCCTACATTTTTGTTGGTTGCAGCAACCACACGCACATCGACCGAAATATCTTTTTCGCCACCTACGCGGGTAATTTTATTTTCTTGCAAAGCTCTAAGCACTTTTGCCTGAGCCGACAAGCTCATATCGCCAATTTCGTCTAAAAACAAAGTGCCGCCGCTGGCTTGTTCGAAATCGCCTCTTCGTTGTTTAATGGCCGAAGTAAACGAGCCTTTTTCGTGACCAAACAACTGACTTTCGATGAGTTCGCCTGGAATAGCAGCACAATTCACCTCAATAAAAGTATTCCCTGCTCTGCCGCTCAGTTCGTGAAGCCAACGCGCAACAAGTTCTTTACCTGTTCCATTCTCGCCTGTGATAAGCACACGTGCATCGGTAGCCGCAACACGCTCAATCATATCTTTTATTTGTCGGATCGGTGCCGATTCGCCAACTATATCGTAAACCTTCGAAATTTTGCGTTGCAGCTTCCGTGTTTCGGTTACAAGCGAATTGCGGTCGAGGGCATTGCGCACCGTCACCAACAACCTATTCAAATCGGGTGGTTTCGAAATGTAATCGAAAGCTCCTTTTTTAATAGCTTCGACAGCTGTATCGATATTTCCGTGTCCCGAAATCATCACCACGGGCACATCGCTAAATTCCTGAATTTTTTCGAGTACTTCTATCCCATCCATTTGTGGCATTTTGATGTCGCACAAAACCGCATCGTATTTTCCAGTTTTCAGCATTTCAAGACCAACAATGCCGTTTTCGGCTTCATCAACTTTGAATTTTTCGTATTCCAAAATTTCTTTCAGTGTCTTACGAATTGGTTGCTCGTCGTCAATAATCAAAATATAACTCATAGGTAGCATTTTTCCTTGCGAAAATACAAAAAAAAATCATGCGGAAACAAATCGGTTGAAATGTTCCCACATGAAATCAATAATACGAAACAAAGACTTTAGTCTTTAATCATCATTTTGAATCCGAGACCGTGAACGTTTACTATTTCTACGCGTTCGTCGTCTTTGAGATACTTGCGAATGCGACTGATAAAAACATCCATACTGCGACCAATGAAATAGTCGTCGTCGCCCCAAATTGCTTTCAGAGCCACTTCGCGAAGCAAAAGTTCGTTGCGCTTCATAGCAAGCAGGCGAATGAGATCGCTTTCTTTGCGGGTGAGGTGCATTATTTTCTTTTTGATGGTGAGGTTTTGCTCGCCAACATCGAGTTTGCAATTACCAAATTCAATCACTTCGTTAGTGGTTGTAAGCAGCAATTCCTGAGCACGCTGAACGCGTTTCAGAATAGCATCGATACGGAGCAACAACTCGTCGGTGCTGAATGGTTTTACCACATAATCGTCGGCACCAGCGCGGAAACCTTCCACTTTATCATCTTTCATGTCTTTGGCAGAGATAATAATAATAGGTACACGCTGATCGTAGCGGCGAATTTCTTTAATCATGGTGATACCATCCATTTTGGGCATCATGATATCGACAAGCATAATGTCGAATTTCTGTGCTTTGAATGTAGCCAAGCCTTCTTCGCCGTTGGCGCAGAGCACAACTTCATATTTGTTAATTTCCAGAATATCCCTAATGAGGGTACTCAATGTGCGATCGTCTTCAACTAACAATACGCGTCCTTTTTTCTTGTCCATGTTGTTCATATTTGTTTGGATTAAATGTGTTCGAAGGGAAAAAATATTTCAAAGCGAGCTCCTTTATTGGGAGAGCTAGTGAGACTTATTCGTCCACCCATTTTGGAAAGAATGTTTTTGACATAATACAAGCCAATACCATGTCCTTTGATATCGTGGCGGTTACTTATTGAAATTCGGAAAAATCGTTCAAAAACTGCTTTTTGGTATTTGCGGGCAATTCCAATTCCGTTATCAACAACACCAATGATAATACCACTAGAATTGTTTCCAGTATTCACTTCAACAATAACTCCATCGCCACCATATTTAAAAGCATTTTCGATAAGGTTGGATATTACATTCTGAAAATGCCCAAGATCGACATAAATAATATCGTTGTCGGAATGTAGGTTGGTGATGAGCTGATGAACCAAATCGGAACGCACTACCAAATAGTTTTCAACCAATTTTTTAATGACCTCGTTGGCACTAACATATTCGAATTTAAGCATAATCTGCCCCTCTTCCAACAAGGCCATGCTGAGAATTTGCTCGCCCTGAAACTGAAGTCGTCGAACCTCGAACTGCAATAGCTCTCCATAGCGATGTACTCGGTTGGGTTGAACAATAATTTGCTCATTCATCAGCATTTCCGAAGCCAATTTAATGCTGGCCAATGGTGTTTTAAACTCGTGAGCAAGGTTATTAATTATTATTATTCGACGCCCCGACTCGGTTTGCAATCGATTAATGCTTCTAAACAAAAGCGTACCCGAAAAGACTATAACAATAAAACCAATTAGAGAAACCAACCACCAAATTTCCAAATGAGTAGAATAGGTATTTACCTCAAAACCGGCTGGAAAGAGCACAAGCAATCGAATTCCATGATCACTAAAACCACAATACAAACTATTAATGAATGAGTCTTTTAAATATGCAGTATCGGAAATATTTTGATCCGATTTGTATAAAAATGATTCCTCGTAAATAAGAGCGAACTGATAATTGGACTCTAAACTTATATCATGAAATTCTATTCTCATGATACTATCAATGGCTGGTGCCATTTCCTGAATATTGGCCAATACGTCCATTTTGTGCTGTTCCGTTTGGCTACAAGTGTCGGTAATTGTATTTTTGATAAAATGAAAATACTGATTAAAATCGTTGGACGACTTGACAATTGCCAATTCTACAATGCTACGCTCGTTTCGTTTTATTAATTTTTGAGTATGAGTAGTCCACAAAACTTGACCAACTATCACCGCAAAAATTGCAGCAACAGAAACATAAGCCAATACTCTAATTACTTTTGTACTCATAACGAAGTTTCGAGTGTTAAAATTAACAATTAAACTTTGAATTAGGTGTTAAATCAATTGTAAATGTTAAAATATTTTTTTCATGGTATCTAAAAAGACTTTAGTATGTGAATTTTACTCGAACTGCGTACATATTGCATCAGGCAGCATAATTAACACAGATGCGCCAACCAACAATTATGGATAAGGAGAATTGTTTTCCCTACCGATCTGGCTAACAACATGTTGACGTAGTGTTTGATGCCAATTATGGGAATTGCTGGCAACACATATAGCTTTTGTATAGACGGAGCTACTGCCGAAGTTGAAAATGTAATGGCAATCAATCCAAGACGGATTGCAAAAATCAAAATTGTCTTGAATTTTCTTCCAAACAATTATTCTAAGCGCAAAAAAGCATTTATTCGCTTTGCAGCAAATGAATTTATGATTGTAAAAAGTCTTTATTCCGACCTTGAACAAGAAATAATTTTTAACTTTGAATAAAAAATGGATTTGCAAACTGGGATAGAATACAAATTATCGAAGACAGTTTCGCCAGCCGATTCGGCCAAAGCGTATGGTTCGGGTATGGTTGATGTTTTGGCCACTCCAGCAATGATTGGTTTTATGGAACAAACTTGTCTCGAACTGGTATTGCCCATACTCGAACAAGGCTACAACACTGTTGGAATCGAGGTAAACATAAAGCATTTAAAAGCTACGCCCATTGGGCAACAAATTGAGTGCAAAGCCCGATTGCTTGAAATTGACGGACGAATATTAAAATTCGAAGTGGTAGTATTTGATGAAACAGGCAAAGCTGGCGAAGGAAATCATACAAGAGCTATTGTGAATATCGAAAAATTTATGGCAAAAATAGGATGAAAATGCTATTAAAATCATATCTGTTTTTCTTGGTTGTAGCCACCAACATTACTATTGCAAATGCGCAAGCCGACAGCATTGCAGTTGTACCCGACTTCAAATTTAATGAAGGAATATACCTCACATTCAACGAATTTAAAGCCAACAGCCCTTCAATCATTAATTTTTCGCTGCAATACAAAGGCGACAATACCTTTTTGGTGATTGATTGTCCCGATTCGATAGCCGATACCAAAACATGCTATGTCGAAAATGCTTGGGGTTATTGCAAAGACCGCAGTGTTTATAAGCATCAGGGCTACCACAACAATTATTATCGACTTCAGGTGATTGGCGCTTTGATTCACTATTATGTAATTGAAATGAATTTCTACGACCCAATGATGGACAATTCATACAATGGTATTTCGGCTGCACCAGTGCGAAAGGTCTCCAACCGCGAAATGGTAATGGAATGGGAAACAGGGCGCTCCTTTGAATTTGTCTATAAGAACTTTCGTATTTATTTGCGAGAAAATGACATTCAGCTTTTCCAACAGCTCGAATCGGCCAAACGCAAAAGAAAGATGATTTATTACTACTTACTCAAATACAACGAGCTTCATCCGATGTACATTAAACACTGATGAAACCTTTTGAATTTGCATTAATATTTTTTCTTGTACCTTTCTCAAAAAAAACAAAGTCAAATAAAACAAACGCTATGAAAACATTTTTGACAATTCTCGTTTTGGTTGCTTCAACAGTAAGCTCGATTGCACAAAGTTTCAACTACAGCGATTCGCTTAAAATAGAAGTAAACGGTAGCGAGCGCAACGATTTGCAACAGATAATAGAGCAAAATTTATTGTTCAATGGCAACCTCAATTTTATTGTAAACGAAGGCGACATGAAGCCTTTCGACAAAAGCGAAAAACCCATTTTTACTATTAAAGAAAGCATTTCTAAATACAACGAAGATCTAAAAGCTGCATCAACCATCGATTCGGCCGACAACTACATGCAACTGAGCAAACTATACGAGCAAAGCAACAATTCGGAAGATGCAATGAAAATGATGCAAATGGCTTTTAACATTTTACAACGATTACTTGCGGTCGAAAATCCTTCGTCGGAAGTTCTTCGCTTGGCAGGCATGTTTACCATGCAATCCAATCCCGACCAAAGTGCGGCATTTCGTTTTTTCAATCAGGCATATTATACCGACAAAAACGATAGTGCTTCGTTGCAATTCATGATTACCATCTACAACAATTATGGTTTGCTTCACGAATCGGATTCGCTTCTTCAAATTGCATTTACCGAATTTCCGGAGATGTTTGCTCCTTATTTATTTAAAACAAACAACTTGGCCATCAATATGTACTTGGATTATCTCGAAAAACCAGAGATATTTACCACCAAATGTCTTGATGAAATTGCAGATGTACAATATTTAACCACATTACGAACCGAAAACAAAAGTCAAAAAAACGTAGTATTGAGTTATTTAATGAGCGAAATGTTGTTGCTCATGAAATATCAGAGCAATATTGCTGGAGACACTTTCGTCGAAATTATTCCTTGCGACAAATTGCTGCTCGATGAAATGAAAATTGCATTCAAAAAATATCACAGTCAGTCCGATTTATTCCCGCAATACACAACCTCGAATGCAATTGGTTGGACTTTTGCAATTGAACAAAAATACGATTCGAGTTTATTCTACTTAAATCGCGCATTTACCGAAATAAAGCCACTTGGTATTGGATATAATTCTTCGCGACGCGATATATCGAATGCTATCATGGCAATTAAGTATCTGAGCAAAGATAGTATTGGGTCGATTGCAACTATGAAAAGCATAATTGCAGCACACGACACCATTGGTTACAGCAACAACGATTACCTGATGCTTTCGGTACTCAATTTGCGAACCGGCAACAACATGGGAGCTTCGGACGCAATAAAAAACCTTGTTGCTCTCAAAAATCCTCCAACAGCATCGTTGCGCATCAAATCGTATCTTTATTGGACCGACAAAAACAACACTGAAGCAATTGCTTGGTCCGACAAGGCTATCGAAGCGGAGAAACAAGAAATAAGCAATTACATTTTCAGAGGGGTCTTACATTTGATGAACAACGAGCCTAAAAAAGCACTGCAATTTCTCGAAGCAGCTTGGTATATCGACAAAACCGATAGCGAGCTCAATCAGATTCTCGAGCGATATTTTGTTGCAAAATAGCTCAATTCGGTAACTGACTTCGTTTGATTCGAAAAAAACCCTTCCATCAAAGCGCTTTTATGCTGAGACCATTAGCAAAATGAGTTTTGCAAGCAGAAATAATGGCTCCGCTTAGCAGATTATAAATAGTCATCCTGCATTGTCATCCTGAACTGGTTTCAGTATCTACGCAGGATGGCAATGAACAATAGTTTAATTTGTGATTTTTGTTTTATGGTTTTTAAAAAAACAACATATTATTCCTTGCAGTAAGAGAGATTCGAAACCAGTTCGGAATGACTGCAAGGAAAGTCTTAAGAGAGATTAAGAACCCAAGCCTTTGGCTTGATAAACTTATTCAGAATGACGCTGGTCGTTTTTTTTAACAAGCAGCTTTCAAAAAAAATAGACT
>DYON01000120.1 GCA_020720525.1 Acetofilamentum sp. | reverse complement strand
TGTGGCTGTTGACGAGCTCAATTTGGTTTCCAGTCGCATTCACGATGCTTCGGCCGAATTGCGGCAAATGAGCCGAAACCTGTTTCCGCAAACATTGGTCGAACATGGGTTGAATGCTGCTTTTAGAGAACTTGTTGCTTCGTTGAAGCGCCAGTTTTTGAGTCCCGAATTGCATTTCTATTTTTCGGGAAGCGAATTTCGATACGATGCTCTGGTCGAAAAGCAGCTTTTTCGCACAGTACAAGAATTGGTTAATAATGCCCTCAAACACGCTGCCGCAAAACGAATCGGCATAGAATTGGTTACTGCCTCCGACCGTATTTGGATTGCAGTTTCGGATGATGGTACGGGTTTTGATAAAGCTGCTGCGGTTAAAGGAATTGGTCTTCGATCGGTTGCCGAACGTATTTCGTCGCTTAATGGAAAAATCGATTTTGCTTCGCAACTTGGTGATGGAACCCAAATTACAATTGAATTAGAGACTGAAAGGATTGAAATATGAAAATTTTGTTGGTTGACGATCATCCTGTGGTACTCGATGGAATGAGCAAAATGCTTGCATCGGTTTTACCAGCCGACGAAATAAGAACGGCTTCGTCGGTTGCCAATTGCAAATTGGTAGCGCGCGATTATTTGCCTTCACTTGTAATTCTCGATTTGCGATTGCCCGACGGCTCGGGGCTCGATGTGTGCCGCTTTCTGAAATCGGAATTCCCCAACGTGAAAGTTCTCCTCTTTTCGGGTTCTCCGGGCATTGTTCAGAAACGCGACCTCGATAAATCGGGAGCCGATGGTTGGCTGTCGAAAAATTCGCCTGCCGAAGCCATTGTGGAGGCCATTCAAACCGTATCGGACGGTGGAACTTATTTTCCCGACTCCGATGCGACGATAAAACACAGCAACGACGAAATCTATATTTCGCCACGCGAAAAAGAAGTTCTCGCACTCATTGCCGAAGGCTTGGTGAACAAAGAAATTGCCGACAAATTGTTTATTTCAGTTACCACAGTCGATAGTCACCGCAAAAATTTGCTGCTCAAATTTAATGTGAGCAATACAGCTGCTTTAATTGCCGAATCTTTTAAGCGGGGCTATTTGGAATTGAAATGATTTGTTAAATTGTTTTCTTTAGTTTTGTTAAATTTCCCATTTTGATTGAGTTTGTTAATGTATTGATTAACAAATGAATGAGCGTTTTTGTGCGCTTCAATTAATTGTAAAGTGATGGTATTTCATTGTTTTTATACGTTGGAAAAAATATTTGTAAATTTATTCCCGTTGTATTTTAGCACCAAAACCTGAAAGTATGAAAACTAAAATGTTTGCAGTATTTGCTGCGCTTGCATTGCTATTGATGCAATCGTGCTCGGACGACAAAAATGCCGTTCTGAAAATTTCGCGACCTCTACCCAATATCGATTTGGGTAAAAACACTTTTTTGATTGATACGTCCAAAGACACCTTGCTTGAAATTTCAAGTGGAAGTACCATTATGATTCCAGCCAATTCGCTTGTAACTGCCGACAACAAGGCTTTTACTGGTAAAGCAGAGCTTACCTACGAGGAGTACAGCAATCAGGCTTCGATTATTTTGAGTGGTATTCCAATGCAGTACGACAGTGCCGGCGAAGTGGGCCATTTTCAGTCGGCCGGAATGTTTCAGATTAACGCAACTTCTACAAGTGGCGATCAATTGGCAATTGCCCAAGGAAAGAATGTTACGGTTTCGATGGCTTCTTCAATAGAAGATGGCGAAAAACCGTACAATTTTTATCAATTCGACACCATCAGTGGCGAGTGGAAGTACTTAGTAACCAAAAGTGCCGAACCAGCTGCACCCCAACCAGCCGACACTGTTGCAATTGCTGGCGATGCTAAAGTGGTTAAAAACAAATCGGTAAAAACAATTTCCGATTTTGTGTTTGACATCAACGTGAATTACCATGTTTTTCCTGAGTTAGCTGGGCTTGGCGATGTAATGTGGAAATACAGCGGCAATAAAAAATATGCCGATCCAGAAAAAGAGCAGTGGATTTTCGACACGAATTGGCCTGTAACAAAAATTGATAAAGACAAGTCGCGACCAGGCGAATACATCATTGTTATGCGAAGCAATAAAGACACATTTACAACTTCGGTTGTGCCTGTTGCCAACGAAATGCTTCAACCCAATGAGGCGGTTGCACAAATAGACAAGTCGGTTGATAATCTTGGCGTAATTGAGCAGGAAGTAGGCCGTCAACTTGCCGAAAATACGTTGCGCAGAACAATGGCTGTGTCGTCGTTTGGCTTTTTTAATTGGGATTATCTACACTTCCTTATCAACCGCAAGACGAAAAAAATTCGATTGATGTCCGATGGAAGCGAATTGTCTTCGCATTTTCGTGTTTATCAAGTTTTTTTGAAGGATAATGCTGTTTTTGAGCTTGGTCGCAGCAGTAAGGAAACATCTATTCCAGTATCGCCCGACCAAGATTTTGTAATGCTTGCAATTGGCGACAACAGCGAAGCATTGGTTGCACGAAATGGGAAAGCACTCTACGACAATGGAAACAATGGTATTAATGATGTGGCGATGAATAAAACTGGTATCACCATTGAATCCGAAGACGATTTATTGTCGGTTATTTACGGTTTCTAATTATCAAATCAACCATGAAATTCTGGATTCTGTTTCTTGCAGCAATTCTGATGTCGTGTTTTGTTTCTGCGCAAAATCAGAGGTTTTTGCCTGTGAAACAAGGTGGCAAAACAGGCCTCATCGATACGGCAGGAGCTGTAGTTCTGAATCCAGAATTTGATGCAATTCATTTTTCGGACAGTCGAATTTTTATTTCTGTGGAAAAGGGCGGTAAGCAAGCCATTTTCAATATGATTACGCATTCCTTTTCCACAGATTATTATTTTTTTGCCGAGGTTGTGGAACCCAATCTGTTTAAAGTTGGCGATGGCAAATTGTCTGGCTTGGTCGATGATAAGCGACAGTTGTTGATTCCAATTGCATACAATACTATTGAAATGGTGGGTGGTAGCCGAATTGTATGCTCCAATAGTGCTGGTGTCGATGTTTTCGATCGCCAAGGCAGTATTCGTGTGCATTTCGATATGAACAATGTGTCGTATTTTGAGGAAAATTATATAATTCAGCACAACGACAGTTTCGGTTTTGCTTCGGAAGATGGGCAAATTCTAGTTCAACCCAGATGGGAGAAATATTTGCTCAATTATGAGGTTGTTTGTTTCAAAAATCCCGATTCTGTTTTGTGCTACTATTCTCCAACAAAAACCTTTATTTCGGGAAGCAAAAAAACGAGCATTCAATTCTTCTACGACTTCGATTCAAATCCAATAGCTTTGCCATTTTACATCGAATCAAATGAAAAAACGAAAAAGTTTTTCTCGGTTTATAGAAAGAAGCCAAGCGAAATCGATTTCGAAGACTCGTATATTCGGTCAACTCCTCTTTCAGGATACTATATTCTTAAAAATGAATATAATTTTTTGATTGACAGTATGGGAACAAACCTTATTCCGCGAGCTTTTGATGCGATCAATTATTTGGGTGGCAGGCAGTTTACGGTTGTTGATAATGGACTGAAAGGCGTTTACGATCTTGATAGTGGTTTTGTGGTAAATCCAGAATATTACGATTTATCGACAATAACCGATTCGGTTACCAAAAGAAAGTGGATTTTTGCCCTTACCGAAAATGGTTGGACTTTGCTCAATCCCGATTTTTCGAAGGTGAATGGTCTTTATTTCCGAAGTCTTCGTTTGCACGATGGCGTTGGTTTTGTTGCTTTCCCAAATTCTGGATTGGGATTGCTTCTTGATATCGCTGGGAAACCTATGTGTCAGCCAAAATATGCCAGCTTTTCGCTGCTCAAGAACGGATTGTGGAAAGCGCAAACCTATGATGGTGTTGCTTTGTTAGCGCCCAATGGAAAAGAATTGTTGCCACCCGAATATAAAGAGATTTCCGAAAGAGGAAATACTGTTAGGACTGTTAAAAATGGCGTTGCGGAAATGTACGAGTGGAAAAACAATCAATTGGTGCCATTGGCAGTTTACAACAACTATAGAAGGCTTACTGTCAGTGGTCGAAACGATGATTTTTCGTCTCCAGTTCAATCGAAGCGTGCTATTTATAAGTGGCAAAAGGATAGTGTATCTGGAAACATTGGATTGTGGAATATTATTGACGAAGAATATAAAATTGCACCCATCTATAATTATGCTCGACCCGATAGAATAAACGGTTTGTCGTTGGTTGGCGTTTATGGCGATACAACTCGTTTTTCGCTCGGGCCTCTGTCGTTTGTTGGAATTTGGCATTTTGGCATTGTCGATCACAATACGGGGCGAATTGTTGCTCCAACAAATTTTGCTTTCATCTATTTTAGTCAATTTATGCCTCATTTCGACGAAAACGACAATGTTACGCGCTTTTATATGTCGGATAGAAATTTGGCAATGGCAATTTCGGATAGCGGAAAGTGGTGTAGCATTAGTATCACAGGTCTTGTGGTTCGTCCCGAAGTGCAATTTATCGACCGCTTCCGAGGTTCGAAAGCCAAAGTATGGAAATTCGATTCGGCCTATGTGGCTCCGAAAAGTAAAGACATGAAAGTGACCAACATCGGACGTTTCAACGATGGAATTAAAACTTTTCTTCGACCAGCCGATGCATACACCGATTCGGTTGTGAAAAATGGCGAAAGATTGAATTTGTATGCACATCGTGCCGATTCGCTCCTGTTTTATAAAAATGCTGGTGGTCCAAATGGCAAAATCATCAATTCGTCGTTGGGACTTTCTCCTCCTGCTTTTGTTTATCCATATATCTATAAAGAGATTTTAGGAGCTTCCTATCGGGAATTTTACAATTTTTCGGTTTTTAAACCCGATCGCAAATACAGCTTTGTTGATGAACAAGGCGTTATGATTGCTCCGCTTGAGTTTACGCGAGCATACGATTTTTCTGACAATCGCGCATTGGTGAAGCGCAATGGTAAATATGGTTTTATCGACCCCAATGGAAATATGGTGATTGAAGAAAAATTCAAAAAAGCAATGCCGTTTTCCGAGGGTTTGGCAGTGGCTTCGGTGAAAGGAGGAAAAATGGGCTACATAGATACCGATGGAAATTGGGCTATTGATCCTGTTTACAAAGATGCAAATCCATTTCACCAAGGTCTGGCTGCAGTGAAGCCACAAAATTTGTATGGATTTATCAACTCTTCGGGTCAAATGGTCATCGAGCCAGCCTATTTGAGAGCATTCGATTTTCAGAGCGGAACGGCAGTTGTTTATCTAAAAAAAGGCTATGGGCTTATTAATGAGCAAGGGGAATATGTTTTAAAGGCTGGTTTCGATAAAATTCTACCTGCCGATGATCAAGGAATGCGCTTGGCAGCGAAAAAGTCGCGGTTTTCGATGGTTGCGCCCAATGGTTTGATTGTTGTAAAAAAAGCGCGCCACATTGCTTATGCTGGCGATGGATACTATAGCGTTCGTAAAGGCTCCAAACAAATTTTGGTCGATGCTTCGGGCAAAGAGCAAGGTAGTTTTGTTTCGCAAACGCCAATAAAAGTTGGCGAAAATCTCGTGTTGGCTTATTCGAAAGGAAAATTCAATTACTTCAGTTTTGAGGGTGAAAAAGTTTTAGGTACTTATTCTAAAGCGACTCCATTTAGCAATGAACGAGCAATAGTGTCGCACATGCAAAAAACTTTTATCATCGATAAAGATGGAAAAGAAAAACATTGCATTTTTACTTCGGGTGCGTCGAAGGCAGAACCATTCGACAGCAATGGATATGCTTTTGTTCGGCGCTCCGACCACTATTTTCTTATTGATACAAGTGGTGTTGTGTGGTTCAATTCGTTGTCGAAGCCAAAGCGAAGCGGTAATTTGTTCTATATGTATATTGGCGATGGTCAGCAAATGATTTATGATGCTACCACCAAACGATCGCGCAGCATGGGCTATTGGAATTCGATGGGCGGTGTTTGTAACGATCGATTATTGGTGGGGTCGGAAGGTTTGTATGGCTTTGCCGATTTATCTGGAAAATACTATGTAAAACCGCAATATACCCGCATTGTAAAATGGAATAGCACCATTTATCAGATTCATTACGGCGACAAAATTGGCTATATTCGCAAAGATGGTTCAATTATTTGGGATATTACTCGATAGTTTTTGTTGCTGTCCGAGTTATACCAATTTGAAATATATGATAGTCCAAAGGACTTTTATATATTTCATCAATTGGTAAATGCCGACAGAATTAATTGGAATAAAATATAATTCTCGTCGGTATTGCCAAGATTAGATACAAAATGGCAAAAAAAAACAATCCCGAAGGATTGCTTTTAAAATTCATTGAGGAAATTTTATTTCCAGCGACGATATTGTTTTACGAGGCTAACGCAATCTTCTTCGCTATATTCGTTCACAGTAGTTGTGATTTCGAGACTTTTTGCTTTTGGCGACCAAAAAACAACATTCATATAGTCTTTGTTTCCAAGAGTTCCGTTGCTGCTTTCGAAGCTTTCGCCATCGATTGATTGACTTACACTAAAAGCTATTGGGCTTTTTTTGTCGAATTGATAAAGCCGAGCAGCGTCGAACGAAGCAAAATCCATGGTTACTTCACCATTGAGCTTGCCGTTTTCTTCGTAAAGTCTTTTCTGAATATTGCTGGCAAGTGGATAAGAATCTTCCAATGTGCTGCCGTTGATGTAATCGTTGATGAGTTCGTCGAAATCTTCTTCCGAAACATCGAGGGAGTCATCCATTTGGCTGAAAATGTTTATATATGTAATAGTAAGTTTTCCAGTGGTTTTTCCGGTCATCTCAAATACATATTTTTTCTTTTCAACAGTAAGGCAGCTGCTTACAAAAAAGGCCAGTATTGCAATGGCCACAATTTTAATTATTTTCATAGGTAAAGATTTTAGTTTACACCACAAAAGTACAACAAATAATTTATTTTCACACACCAACGGAAAAATTATAAAACCTTCAGAATGAAAAAAATCGGTCATTCTTATTCTATTATTTGCAATAACAAATGTTCAGTCTCAAAACCTTTTCGACACACTGGTTTTGATTCCGCATACCACCAGCAAAGACCAGCAAAGCAGCGGTACTTGTTGGAGCTTTGGCACCACATCGTTTATCGAGAGCGAGCTTATTTGGGCTGGAAAAGGTGAAATGGATTTGTCGGAAATGTTTTTTGTGTATCATGCAACAAAAGCCAAAACCGAAATGCACGTTCGCATGCAGGGCAACAATTTTTTCACACCTGGTGGACAAATGCACGATGTGCTGACAACCATTAGATACAATGGACTCATGCCCGAAACTGCATTTGGATGCTATACTACTCGCAATCGCGGACACAATCACTCGCTTCTCGATACCTCAATGGCGCATTTTATGCAGCATATTTCGAGTTTGGAATATCCCGAATTACCGAGCAATTATCAATTTGTGGTTGACTCCTTACTTTCAATTTATTTTGGAACGCCACCGCAAGCTTTCTACCAAAAAACAAACAATACACAGCAATTGAGTTGAGAGATTCGTTGTTTTTCGACCCAAGCAATTATGTGTCAATAACTTCGTATAGCCATCATGCCTATTATTCTTGGTTTGTGCTCGAAGATAGATACAATTGGGCAAACGGCTTGTACTACAATGTTGCACCCGATGTTTTTGAAACAATATGCGATTCGGCTTTGCTAAAAGGATACAGCTTTGTTTGTTGGGATGGCGATGTGAGCGAGAGTAGTTTTAAAGCCGATATTGGAACTGCACAAATCACTTTGCCAGCCAATGCCAACAATGAAAAATTGCGACAACAAATGTTCAACAGTCTCGAAACCACCGTTGACCATGTGATGCACATTGTTGGGAAGGTGCGCAAATACAATGGCGACGAGTATTTTTTAGTAAAAAA
>DYON01000457.1 GCA_020720525.1 Acetofilamentum sp. | reverse complement strand
TATTCGTTCTCTTCAAAATTCAGGAACATTTTTTCGATTTCGGCTATATGTTCGGATAAAAATTCTACGCGCTTTTTACCTAATGATTTCCGCATTTTGCTGTAGAATTTCTCAGTGGTAGCATTTATCAATTGCACTTTGCCTTTTCGTTCCGGTGCTTTTCGGTTGCTGAAAAGGAAAATATAGGTTGGAATACCTGTATTGTAAAACATATCGTTTGGTAATGCTACAATTGCTTCCAACAAATCGTTTTCGATGATGTATTTGCGAATTTCACTTTCACCCTGTCCTGCATCGCCAGTAAACAAAGCCGAACCATTATGAACAGAAGCAATACGGCTACCAAGTTCGGTATCTTTCATTTTGCTGAGCATGTGCAACACAAACATCAATTGTCCGTCGTTCACACGGCCGGTTACAGCTTCCTCTCTGTAACTGCCTTTTAGGATAAAGCGTTTGTCAATAATGGCTCCTTTGGGTCCAACTCCTAATGCTTTTTTATCGGGCGCCCATGTTTTGCCGTATGGCGGATTGGTAAGCATGAAATCGAATTTCAAATCTTTGTCAAAGCCATAAGCACTCAAAGTGCTACCATATACAATTTTATCAGGGTCTTCGCCTTTTATAAGCATATCGCTTTTGCAAGTCGCATAAATGAAAGGCGTACTTTCCTGACCATACAAATGAACGGTAGAATTGCTTTTAATCAATCCTTCGGGATTGAGCATAAAGTGTTTGGCAATGGTCAACATACCACCACTTCCCACACATGGGTCGTAAATCAAATAAGTTCCTTGTTGAATTTTGTCTTTTACCGGTAGAAAAACAAGGTGCGTCATTAAATCAATGATTTCCCTTGGCGTAAAGTGTTCTCCGGCTTCTTCGTTGTTTTCTTCGTTAAATCTGCGTACCAAATCCTCGTACACATAACCCATTGCCAAAGGTGGCAACTTGTCGGGGTGTAATTCAACTTTCGGAGAACAGAATTTTTCAATCAGCGAATAAAGAATATCAGCTTCGTCTAACGTTTCAATTTCATTTCTGAATTTAAATTGTTTGATAATGTCCTGCACATTTTCTGAAAAACCATTCAAATAGTTTTCAAAATTACTTCTCAGGTTTTTCGGGTCGTCAAGCAGTTTTTTTAATGTAAACCTTGAAGTATTATAAAACGCCAAACCAGAACCATGTTTACCATTAGTCAATAAGCTATCAAGGTTTTGAAGTTTGTTTTTGTATTCGTTGAATGTTTTTAAAACTTGGTCTTTTGTAGGCTCTAAAAGCAAATCAAGACGGCGAATAACTACCATTGGCAGGATAACATCTTTGTATTTTCCTTTTTGGTAGGTATTTACCAAAACATCATCAGCAACCGTCCAAAGGAAGTTTATAACGGGTTGCAGTGATTGTGTATTTAAACTCATATATTTAATCACTACTGACCGAAATAACATTGCCGGTTTGCTGAAAGCATTGCTAAT
>DYON01000456.1 GCA_020720525.1 Acetofilamentum sp. | reverse complement strand
GAGCCGATGTCTGCAAGAAAATCTTTCATTCCCGAAAGATTTTCTTGTTTAATGAGATTTTGGGCTTGGTTGGCTTCAATAATCCAGTTTCGCATGAGTTCGAGCCAATGATTGCCTTTTCGCTCAAAATCACTCAATTTTTCCTCTAGCGACTTCTTTTCCGCCGTCAGCGCGTTCTTGCGCTCCAAGTACTCGCCAAGTTCCAATGCTTCGTTTAGATACGCATCTGTGAGGCGAGAGAGGCGCGCTGAAACCGCGGAAATATCGTTTTTGAGATTTTGAACGAAAAGGTCTGATGAGTGGCGGACATCGGCGTTTTCGCTTTCTAATTTTTTGAGATATGCGTCCCGCCACTCATCAGGCAAAGAAACTTTTTGAACCATATCTTGCACTTGTCGCGTCAATTCTTCTTCCCGCAAAAAGCGAGTTTGCGAACATTTTTGAGTGCGGCTTTTGAATGTGCAGTGGTAGTAGTGATACACCAGTCCATTTTTCTTTATTTTCCTTTCCGCAGTTATTGCATAGCCGCACTCGCCACACACCGCGAATCCTTTGTACAGCAAACCTTTTTCTCCTCGCTTTTTGCGGGGTTTTCCTTTGACAACAAGTGCTTCTTGGATTTTGTCAAAAAGTTTCTTTGAAATCATTGGCTTATGCGAACCTTGGTGTACCTCGCCTCGGTACTGGAAATGACCGTAGTAAAAAGGATTTTTCAAAATGTGCTCCACCGAGGCGAGGACAAGCGGCTTGCCGCTTCGGGAGCCAACCAAGCCGAGAGAAAACATTTTGCGCTGAATCGCCGTGAGCGTATATTGTCTCGTAGCAAAAGCCCCTAAACATTCTTTCACTTTGGCAAAGGTCTTTTTATCTGGCTCAATCGTTCGCAAACGAGGTTCGTTAAAATATCCTAAAGGGGCTTTTGCCGATAATTCACCACGGCGGATTTTTTGCCGAATGCCGCGCAAAATGTTTTCTCTTAAATTGTCGGTGTAATATTTTGCTTGACCGAACGCGACACTCAACATGAATTTTCCCTGCGGTGTCGCTTCAAACCAAAATGTCGGGAATTTTAGCGCAACAATTTTTAATGTATCTACAAAATATATAACCTTGCCACCATCAATACTATTTCTCGCTAAACGGTCTGGATTCCACGCTAAAATTCCCGAGGCAACACCTTTTTCAATTTCGCCAAGCATTTCGTTAAATACTTCACGACCAGGTTCTTTCGCTGTATTACTCTCGTAATACTCACGAACAACAAACAAGCCATTTTGCTTGGCGTATTCCCGAAGCTCATGAAGTTGAGCCTCAATACTCAAAACTTGGCGTTCTTCATCCTCACTTGATTTTCTACAATATATAAAATATTTGATCATGAGCTTCGGGAATTAAATTGATAAAAGGTTTTGCATTACACCAACAATTTGTAATCTCATTATACATCGGCTCATATGCCTTTGGCACATACCAAATTTCATTTGGT
>DYON01000455.1 GCA_020720525.1 Acetofilamentum sp. | reverse complement strand
AAGCATTGTCCACGCCCGCCCACACGCAGGTAACGCAAACCGTTGGGCGGCTGGTCAAATTAAATTATTACGGTTGTTATTTCGATTGTCAAAAGGAGTCATAGATGGTGTTGTCCAATCCTGAAATCATAATTTCAATATCATCAGCCATTATCGCTCTGGCTTCTACACTCTTTGCGTGGCAAGCAGTTAAAACTGCTGAAAAAACTTATAGCATCGAGTTAATCGGGCAACTGTATTCGATGTATCAATCGGACGAAATGCTAAAAAACTTAAGCACCATTTGGGGAATTTACAAGCAACTATGGATTAAAGAAGTCGAATCAAAGGAAATGGGGACAAACAAAGCCAATACGGGAGTTCCCATTCCATTAGAAGCCGCTATTCTTTACTTCAATAATTTAGACACGGAATCGGATGAATTCAAGGCGATTCATTTCACAATTAATTTTTGGACATATCTGGAACTTCTTCTAAAGAAAAAAGCGTTAAGCCCAAGTGAAGTTAATGCTTTCACTTCCCCGTATATTCTCGGTTTTTTGTTGCCTATGACAAAGGCTTATACAGAAAGGTTTCCAGACCCAAATGGTGATAATGCCACTTTAGAATATGCATATAAAGTGTTAATTGCCGCAAAGAAAAATTGATTTGATGTTATGGTAAATGCAAAAGCAATGTTGTCTTCAAGAAAACGCCGCCCAACAAAGCGTGCACCTGACGTGTGGGATTCTGCGCGGTTTACAGGCATTTTTCTGGCTTCGAGTTTTTTCTACATCTCAAGCATTGTCCACACCCGCCCACACGCAGGTAACGCAAACCGTTGGGCGCTGGCTTGGTTATCATAAAACACAAAGAGAAAAAACATGATTGATATTGATAAATTGATTCCCGTTTTAAGTTTTCTTTTTAGTGCGGTTGCCATAACTTTTACGGGAATCGAGATGTACAATGGGCGACGCAGAGTAAAAGCAGAAATATTCCACCGACTGCAAGAGCATGTATTTAATATCAACAGTTTTTTTGCTCAGAATTCACAACTTCGACCTTATGTTTATGAAGCGAAAAAATTACCGCCTAATTTTTCGCCACAACACGCCCAGTATAGTTCTTTGATAGCAACAGCGGAGTTAGTTTTAGATTTATTCGATACCGTTTGTTATCAAAGGAATTATCTGCCTGAAGGTATAAGAAAGCCTTGGGAAAGATACATTTACCATGTTTGCACTACGAGTCATTTAATACAGTATTTTCTTTTCGATGAAACACAAAATGCTTGGCAATGGTACACTCAATATTTGATTGAACTTTTAGGAGAAGGTCACAGGTATAAAACCCTCAAACAAAACTCGACTGAAAAGGTTAAGGAAATTCCAAAGCCTCGTAAGAAAAAGCAGTAAATTCCCATGTCAAAAAGCGTGTTAAGCAAAATGCGCCCAACAAAGCGTGCACCTGACGTGTGGGATTCTGCGGCATTTTCAGGCATTTT
>DYON01000119.1 GCA_020720525.1 Acetofilamentum sp. | reverse complement strand
TTTCATATAGTCGGGCATATCGGCTACATCGAACGACCAGCGATACCAAGTTCCTGTGGGGTCGCTGCTTGTTGATACAGCGACAAGCATATAATCATTGCTTCCAGAAATAGAAAACTCAGCAGCAAGCCATCGCTGTGCTTGGTCGTCCCAAAGAATTATGGGGTCACCATCGTTGTACGTTGCCCCTGTTACAGTTCCAAACAGTGTATTGTAGTTTGTTGGACCCGCAACAATATTTCCCGTTTTGTCATATATGGTGTAAGCCGAATTGTAAGCCTGAAAAAAGTGGCTTGGGCCAACCGCTCCATTACAATCAGGTGGATAGCTGCTGTTGGTTTGCCCCGCAAAATTGGACACAATAATAGGGGTTGCTTTGGCTGCTACAACACCTTTTTGCCGAATAGGGTCTTCTCCATACGGCGCATCAGCACGAGGAGATAACGAATGCTTTGCCGTTCGTTTGTCGTGTGTTCTTTTAAGTTTTCCCCTATTTTCTTCAACTGGTAAGCTGCTGAGAGGCGGACTTACATCAAAATAAACTGGTTGATAAATGTGCGTGGGATGAACCACAGGGCTTTGGGTATAGATATCGCTTGCCTCTTTCGATTGAGCAACATTGCTGGTTTGAGAGTAAGCACTGGTTTGCCAACCGCAAATAAGTGCAAAAGAGATCAATAATAATTTCTTCATAGTGAGTTTTTTTTATCCAACTAGAACAGACAACTTTTTTAAGAAACGGTTGTTTGATGAACAATTAAATGTTTGTGAAATAAAATACGTACATTCGTTTAAAGATTTTATTTAACTGTTATAAAATATATTTAATTACATCAATAAATCTATTTAAGCATTAATTAAATTTGCATTTACGTTTCAAATCGTTAAGTTTGCTTTTTATTTCAAGCAATGGATATATATCGTCAGAAACGATTGTGGAAATGGGGATTATTCTTAGCAGGACTGCTAATTGTAGCGGCTTCCTTGCTATTTACAAACAATTTGGTAAAAAAAATCGCCACCGATGAGCGCAAAAAAGTAAGTATTTGGGCAAAAGCCATTCAACAAAAAGCCAATTTAGTAAACTATACCAACGATTTTTTCAAAAAAGTTGAAGAAGAAGAACTTAAACGAGTCGAAATTTGGGCTGAAGCTACCAAGCGATTAATTAATGCTGGAATAAACGAAGATTTAAGCTTCTACACACAAATAATTGCAGGCAACACAACCATTCCAGTAGTTCTCACCGACGAAAGCAACCAAATTATTGCTGCAAAAAACGTCGATTTCTCTATCGATACCATTCACATTTTAGCCGACACATTGCTTTCCGCTTTTGCGAAAAATCCACCGATTGTAGTTAGCTATGGATCGATGACCAATTATTTGTACTACAAAGAATCCCTACTATTTTCGGAGCTAAGAACTGTTTTGAACGATTTGACCGAATCGTTTTTCTCGGAGGTCGTTATCAATAGCGCGAGTGTTCCAGTACTCATTGTCGATTCAACAAAAACAAAGGTTATTTCTTCTGGAAATATTACGCAAGACATCATCGAAAGCCCCGAAGGATTGAAGAATCTGATTTACGAAATGGAGTCGCAGAACCCTCCCATAACTATTCAATTCGAGGGGCAAGGGATGAAGTTTATTTTTTACAAAGACTCCTATCTTCTAACGCAATTGCGCTATTATCCCTATATTCAATTTTTCGTGATCGGCCTTTTTCTATTGGCAGCCTACGTACTTTTCAGCATCACACGCAAAGCCGAACAAAACAAAGTTTGGGTTGGAATGGCAAAAGAAACTGCGCATCAATTGGGAACACCCATTTCGTCGATGCTTGCATGGCTCGATTTTATGGAGGTTGACGAAAAAAACAAAGTCTATCTCGACGAATTGCGAAACGACATTTTGCGATTGCAAGGAGTATCGGCTCGATTCAGCAACATTGGCTCGGCTCCAGATTTGCCTCTCATTTCACTTGCCGAATCTATCTATCGGTCGGTTCACTATATTCGGGCTCGTTCGTCGAAAAAAGTACAAATCAATATCATGTTTCCCGAAAGCGAATCTTCAACAATTCCACTCAACGAAAACCTTTTCGGTTGGGCGATGGAAAACCTGCTCAAAAATGCGATCGATGCCATGAATGGTGAGGGAACAATCCAAATTTCGATAATAAACAGTCATAAAAACATAACGCTCGATATTTCGGACACAGGCAAAGGCTTCCCAAAATCGCAATACAAAGCTGTTTTCCGCCCTGGCTACACTACCAAAAAGCGTGGTTGGGGACTTGGTCTTACTTTAACAAAGCGAATCGTTGAAGAGTATCACAACGGAAAACTATTTGTTCTTTCGTCGGCACCTAACAAAGGCACAACATTTCGAATGATATTACCCCTCAAATGATATTTGAATGAAAAAAACACTTGTTTTTTTTCTATTTGCATTGGCGATTTTTCAGGCATGCTCTATTTTGGGTATCAGCAGAAAAAACTCACCAGAGTATGTAGCTAAGGCTTTCCTAACTCATTTCCAGAAGCTCGAATTTAACGAAGCATCGGAGTATGGAACTGAGAATACAAAAAAACTATTGTCGCTTTTTAGGAGCATTGGCAATATGCTTCCGGACGATAAAAAAGCCGAAGTACCCCAAAGCGATGTTGTAATTCATTCGTGCGAAACCAATGGAAATACGGCAATATGCCACTATACAGCCAACGGTAAAACCGAATCGATCGACCTTTTGAAACAGGACGGTAAATGGTTAGTTGACTTAAAAAAAGAGCAGAAAGGCGAGTGAATGTCAGAGGAAACAGCAACTGCTCAGCAAACTATTTCCTCATTCACTAAAACCAGATCGTAGAATTTATTAAATTCGTCGATATAAGTTTCTTCGCTTTGGTAAGCAAGCATTGGCAGTTTGCTTTTTTCAGCGTATTCGAGCAATTCCTCATTCACATTTTCCGATCCAACAATGATTCCATCGGAATAATCGATAGCAGTTTTCATCCATGCCAACCAGGTGCGTTCATCTTTCAATTTTGGCAATTGAGCTTCGGTGAGGTCGTCGAGAATGATATTTGGAATCAAATCTTTTGAAAAATCTTCGATAAAATGATCGTCGTAAAGCGATAAAACAATTTTACTCTCCGAAAAAATCGGGTGTTTTTTATACACATTCTTTACGTATGGAGCAATGAGAGCTGTCATCCAGCCATGACAATGAATGATATCGGGAGCCCAACCAAGTTTTTTTACTGTTTCGAGAACGCCACGATTAAAAAACACACTGCGAGCATCGTTGTCTTTGTAAAAAGCATTGTCTTTGTCGTGAAGTATAAACTTGCGATGAAAATAATCTTCGCTATCGATAAAATAAACCTGCATACGAGCTTGCTGAATGCTGGCCACTTTAATAATGAGAGGATGATCGGAATCGTTGATAATAATGTTCATTCCGGAAAGCCGAATTACCTCGTGCAGCTGATGCCTTCGCTCGTTGACACAACCAAAACGGGGCATAAATGTGCGTATCTCTTTGCCTCTTTCTTGAGTTCCCTGTGGAAGATGGCGACCAATAGCTCCCATTTGACTATCCCTTAAATAAGGAGTGATTTCCTGAGATACGAACAGAATTTTTGCTTTTTCCATAGTAATATATGAGCTTTCTTTAATTAATTGCAAAGTTACAAAAAAAAATTCACATTATTCCAGTTTTTAGGTTTAGTTTTGCAGTTTTTAATAAGAAAATGATAGTATATCGCACTGTTTTCGAATACGCACAATGGCTTTGCAACAAGCCCACAGGACAAAGTATAGGCTTTGTTCCAACTATGGGATTTTTGCATCGTGGTCATATTTCGCTTATCGATGCATCGAAGGGCGAAAACGACATAACGGTTTGCAGTATTTTTGTGAACCCAATTCAATTCAACAATCCCGACGACCTGAAAAACTATCCTCGCAACGAAAAAGCCGACCTCGACATGCTCGAAAAAGCTGGTTGCGACATTGTATTTATTCCTTCATACGAAGAAGTGTATCCCGAACCCGTAAGCATTTCGTATTCATTTCCAGGGCTCGACGATGTGCTCGAAGGTGCTCACCGTCCAGGACATTTCAATGGAGTTGCAATAGTGGTTGCGCGATTTTTCGACATTATCAAGCCCAATTTAGCCTATTTCGGCAAAAAAGACTACCAACAGTGGATGATAATTGACGATCTTGCACATCTGAAATTTCCCGAAATAAAAATAAAAGGGATGCGCATTGTTCGAGAAGAAGATGGTTTGGCCTTGAGCTCACGAAATGCGCGTCTGAGCAAAGAAGAACGCAAGGTAGCGCCCCTACTCTACGAAGTGCTCAAACGCAGTCGCGATTTGCTAATCGACTTTTCGCCAGCCGAAGTGTGCATTCATTGCGAAAAAATGATTAACAATAGTGGATTGCTCAAAACCGAATACTTTGCCATTGCAGATGCCCACAACTTACAGCCCATCGAGAAAATAAACACCAACCAACAACCAGTAGCCTTTGTTGCTGCATGGCTTGGCAATGTTCGGCTCATCGACAATCTCGAATTATTTTAGTAATTTTGCACCATGATTATCCAGGTATTAAAAAGCAAGATTCACAAGGCTACGGTTACCGAAGCCGACTTGTACTACACAGGTAGTATTACCATCGACGAAAATCTGATGGATGCTGCCAATCTGATTGAAAACGAAAAAGTTCATGTTCTCAACCTCAACAACGGTGAACGCATGGAAACATACGTTATTAAAGGACAAAGAGACAGTGGTGTTATTTGCATGAATGGACCAGCGGCTCGTAAAGTAGCTCCTGGCGATCAGGTTGTTATTATTTCGTATTGCACACTCGACTTCGAGGAAGCAAAGAAGTTCACTCCATCGGTGATTTTCCCGAACAAAAACAACAAACTATAAATTTTGAAAAAAAAGATTTTCAAAATTATTCAAACCGTAGCCTTTGTTGGCTTGGGCTTGTTTTTGATTGTATATTTCTGGGGAAAGCTTTCAGCGAAAGAGCAAAACGAAATTATGAACAATTTCAGAGATGCCAATTATTTTTGGATTGTTTTAGCAATGATTATAGGGATTGTTTCGCACATTCTTCGCGCTGCGCGTTGGAACTTACTAATAGAAACTTTTGACAAACCACCCACCATTGGTCAAACTTTTTGGTCGGTAATTGCTGGTTATTTGGCAAATTTGGCTGTTCCTAGGCTTGGCGAATTCACCCGATGCGGACTTCTTTCGAAGCAATCCAAAATTTCGTTCGATAAGCTTTTGGGCTCGGTGGTTGCTGAACGAACATTCGACATGCTGGTGTATTTGCTGCTTTTTGCATCGTCGATTGCTGTTTTCTATTCCACGCTCAAAACCTATCTCAACGAAAAAATATTCAAAGAATTCAACGAGAAATTTGCAACCATGTCGGCAACCAAAATCATGGTTATTCTAATAGTAGGTGCTCTGTTTATTCTTGTTTTTTTCTGGTTACTGCGCTTTTTTCGCGAAAAACCCTTTGTTCAAAAAATCAGAAAAGTGGTGCGCAATCTCATCAATGGAGTTCTATCAATATTCAAATTGCGCCGTGTTGGTCTCTTTTTTCTTTACACCATCGGAATTTGGATTATGTATTGGTTGATGGTATATCTGGTTTATTTCAGCCTGCCAGCAACCAGCAATTTGCCTCCCGAATCGGCATTTATTGTAATGATTTATGGAACCATTGGCATCATTCTCATTCAGGGCGGAATAGGTATTTATCCAATTATTGTTTCGGAAGTATTGCTCATGTATGGTGCTTCGCTTACCGACGGTTATGCCATTGGCTGGCTTTCGTGGTCGGTACAAACAGCTCTTATTCTAATTCTGGGGCTTGTTGCCTTTATCATGGTCTCGATTAATAAAAAGAAAACAAATGGACTACCGGAAACTGATATCCGATAAAATTCTGTCGCGCGAGACAGCTGCAAGCCTTGTTTCGATGTGGAAACACGAAAGAGCAACCATTGTGTTTTCGAACGGTTGTTTCGACATCATTCACCCAGGTCATGCTCAATATTTGTCCGAAGCTGCTGCTTTGGGGCACAAATTAGTGCTTGGTGTAAACACCGACAAATCGGTAGCAAGGCTCAAAGGCAAAGCTCGACCTATCATTCCCGAAAAAGAACGTTGTAGGTTGCTGGCTTCGTTTGTGTTTGTTGATGCAATCGTTCTTTTCGACGAAGATACACCACTCGAACTCATTGCACAATTGCTTCCCGATGTTTTGGTAAAAGGGAAAGATTACACAGTCGATCAAATTGTTGGAGCCGATATTGTTTTACAAAACGGCGGGAAAGTAGAAACCATAGAGCTGGTAGAAGGCTTCAGCACCTCGAAGCTGATTGAGCAAATTGGGAAATTGTCAGACAAATAAATCGGTAAACTCAAATTTTGTTGCATCGAACAAGCCTTTGTCGCCAAGTTTCAATGCAGGAATAACCAACAAAGCCATAAAAGCTAAAGTCATAAATGGAGCACGCAAAGTTGACCCCAATTCGGCTGCTTTCATGTTCAAATGATGATAAAGTGCTGCAACCTCGTTGCCACTTTGGTCCGACATTAGACCAGCAACAGGAAGCGGAAGATGAACGGCAGAGTTTCCATCTGTGGCAGCAAGTCCACCTTTGCTTTCAATTACTTTGTTTAATGCGTTGCAGATTTCTTCGTCGCTGGTTCCAACAGCAATTAGGTTGTGGCTATCGTGCGCAATACTGCATGCCAAAGCGCCTTTTTTCAATCCAATACCTTTGATAAAACCAATAGCAGGCGCATTATTGCTATATCGGCAAGCAACCACAATTTTCAGAACATCGTTTTCGACATCGCTTACAGCTTTGCCATCTTCAATTTTCGCATCAAAAACTTCCGATTCGGTTAGCAATTCGCCATCGCGGGCAACGATGGTGCGCACCTTCTTGCTTTTTGCTTGAATTTCAATTTGCTGCAACGAAATGGTTTCACGCGAAAAATTGTTCAGTGTTAAACATGGATTAACCTCGAACAAAGTTTTGGCATTTTCGACCACAAGTTTGCCATCGACAAAAACACGAACAATTTCAAAGTTTTTCAAGTCGTTCACCACCAAAAAATCGGCTGCATCGCCAACCCGAAGTGTTCCAACAGGCAATTTGTAATGCTCAACTGGATTGAGACATGCAGCTTTTAACACATTGAAAATATGTGCTCCATTGGCAATTGCTTTTTTCACCTTTATATTAATGTGTCCTTTCTGAAGTTCGTCGGGGTGACAATCGTCGGTGCAAAGCATCACGTGGTCGGGATATTTGTCGATGAGCGGAAAAAGCATATCGAAATCGCGAGCAGCACTGCCTTCGCGAATTAGAATTTTCATTCCAAGTTTCAATTTTTCTTCTGCTTCGGCTATATTGGTGCATTCGTGGTCGGTGCTGATGCCAGCTGCAGCGTATTTAGCAAGTTGCTCGCCTACGAGCAGCGGGGCATGACCATCAACAGGTTTTCCAACAGCCAACGAGGCTTTAATTTTAGCATGAACTTCTGGGTCGTCGAAAACAACTCCAGGAAAATTCATCATTTCGCCAAGATACCAAATGTCGTTATCGTTCAACAAAGCAGCTGTTTGAGCCGAATCAATTGCGAAGCCACTGGTTTCGAACGCTGTGGCAGGCACACACGAAGGTGCGCCGAAAAAGAATTTAAGCGGAACTGTTTTACCATTTTCTATCATGAATTTCACTCCGTCAACACCAAGCACATTGGCAATTTCGTGCGGATCGCTCACAGTAGCAACAGTTCCGTGCAGCAAAGCCAATTCGGCAAACTGAGCTGGGACCAACATGGAGCTTTCGATATGCACATGCGAATCGATAAAGCCGGGCATAATAAATTGCTGTGGTGCATTTTCTGTTTTGCGAATTGCAACAATTTTGCCTGCTTCAACCAGAACCTCACCTGAAAAAATGCGACGAGCGCGAATATCGACAATTTGACCTGAAACTATCATAGTTTTTGAGTTTTAGATGTTACAAACTTATATAAAAATCTTGATTATTAAGCAACCCAGATAAGAATAAAACATATTTATAGAGGAAATGTAATTCAATTTGCAAAGCTATA
>DYON01000118.1 GCA_020720525.1 Acetofilamentum sp. | reverse complement strand
ATTAAAAACTTATCATCATCTCATGCTCATGCTCTATCATATCGATGCGCATTAAGGAGTTCAGTCTAAAAAGTTGATGAAGTTAATGTCTTATTTATTAGGCTATTAAGATTGTATTGGAAAATAGTTATATGGTTGATAATCAGGTATTTGCGCTTTTGCAACTCAGTGTTTATACTTGCTATACCAAATTCAATAGTTTTTAATCGTTTTAACGCGATATTTTTTTATATTTGCATTAAGAAAATCTTTTTTAATGGAAAAAAATTATCTTCACCGTAGTAACCAGTTAAAACTCGACGTCAAATTCTGCACTAATTGTGGAGCTAATGTTATTGTGGATGCGGCTTCGAGAATAGTAGCTGGACATATTGCTTGTTGCTGCCCAACTCCAATTTATTGGTGGATGGCTTTTGTGTCAACATCTAATAGGCTGAATATAAATTGGTTCAATTGCATAACGAATTAAATAAACTCAATATGAAAACATCACAATTTGCATTTTTGGTTGTGGCTATGGCTTTGTTTTTTGGTTGCGGTGCTTCGCAAGAATCAAAAACCGATAACCCTAAAAAGGAAAATGGAGCTATCATCTCTATGAAAAACGAAAACAATGGCGACTCGATGCGTGTTTTTCCGAAAATTCCCTCTACGCTTTTTCTTACCGCACGCGAAGTGAGCAGTTCTCAAGGATCGTTTTCTTCTATTAGTGTGCTCTGCAACGACACTATTGAAGATGCTGTGTATTCGCTGTCAATCTTTCTGCCAGCTGGCAAAAAATTTGGGATGGGTCATAATTCAAAGGGCGGTATTGAGTTTATAACCGATCCACTGCCATGCACTATTACGGGAAACGAGTATGAGCCTTTTGAAAATGTGCTCACCGAAGAGTCAATCGAAGTGCAAGCTGTGTTCGAGGTACGCAATCCCAAGAATAAAACTTACGATTATCTCATTTTTTCGCTCGAAAAGTTGACTATTTATTCAATGGAAGGAAACGACAACCGATTCTCGGCTCGTTTCCATTTCGATGGATCGTCGGGCAAGCACTCGCAGCCAGCGTATGGTTTGTATGCTGCTCACATCGAAGTGGAAGTTGATAAAATGAATATGGATATTATTATGGTCGATTAGATTTCTTTTTCAGTCAGCATTGCATCGATGAATTGTTATTCAAAATCACAAACTCGCTTTTAGCCAAAGTAATGTCGAAATTAAATCCTATTCTCGAAGTCTGCACCAATTCGTTCGAATCGGTTTGCGAAGCGGTGGACGTAGGAGCCGATCGCATTGAACTTTGTACGCATTTATCTTGTGGCGGACTTACGCCGTCGGCTGGTTTGCTGCAAGCTGCTATTGAATTTTGCACTATTCCGGTGAATGTGCTCATTCGACCTCGTTCGGGCAATTTTTGCTACTCGCAACACGAATTAGATGAAATAGCCCGCGATATTGTTGTTGCCAAAAATGCTGGAGCAGCTGGTGTTGTATGCGGATTTCTTACTCCCGATGGTAATATCGATGCCGAGCAAACGCTAAAAATGGTTGCTATAGCTGCTCCAATGAGTTTTACGTTTCACCGTGCTTTCGATGTTTGTATCAATCCTTTCGATGCTCTCGAAACCATCATTGCTGCAGGTTGCCATCGTTTGCTCACATCTGGGCAGGAAAACACCGCTGCCGAAGGGAAAGAACTAATTGCAAAACTGATAACTCAAGCAAACGGACGCATCATTGTTATGCCCGGAAGTGGCGTGAATGCAAACACCATCGATAGTCTGCTCGCAACTGGTGCCACCGAATTTCACATGAGCGGAACGGTAATGAAAACTTCAGCTGCCACAAATCACCAAAGCCATGTAGTGCTTAGTTCTAATCCAGAAGTGGATAATCAGGTTTGGGTTACTTCGAGTGAAAAAGTTGGAGCGGTGAAGCGGTTTTTAGGAAAATAGAAAAACTATTTTATAAACAAATGCCATCCTTCCCTTCGGAATACTCAGGGCTGGCTTTACTTTTTACG
The DNA here is from genome assembly GCA_020720525.1 of Acetofilamentum sp. Taxonomy (GTDB): domain Bacteria; phylum Bacteroidota; class Bacteroidia; order Bacteroidales; family DTU049; genus GWF2-43-63. Next base: position 6,196 of record DYON01000118.1, on the reverse strand, counting down.
GCTTTGACACCAAGCCCCCGACCTTTCATCGTCAGGACTGCAAGGCTGGACATGGAAGCGTTGGGAGTGAATACCGACTGTAAGCGTCGTGGAAATCAAAAAATTCCCTATATTTGCACATGCGAATTTCAATATTCATTTTCTTGCTTTTTATTGCATCGTTGTTTTCGACAGCTCAGGTAACCACAATCTCCCTCAACAATGGTTGGCAATTTAGCTGCGACAGCACAGTTGGTTTTTTCCCTGCAACGGTGCCCGGAAATTCGCATGTCGATTTAATGAACAACAATATTGTTCCTGATGTTTTTTATGCCGACAACGAATCGAAGTATCAATGGATTGGCGATCTCGATTATACCTATCGTCTAAAATTTGAGGTGGACAAAACAACACTCGCAAACGACCATATCGAGCTGGTTTTCAATGGACTCGATACCTACGCATCTGTATTCCTGAACGGAAATTTGATTCTGAAAGTCGACAACATGTTTCGGCGTTGGGTGGTCGATGTGAAGAACATTGTTAGAAACGAAAACATACTCGAAATTGTTTTTCAGCCGGTGGTTGCTACCGCAAAACCAAAACTCGATTCGCTGCGCTACAAACTGCCCGCCGATAGCGACAAAGGCGAATTCAAAACCAGCATTTTCACCCGCAAAGCGGCTTATCACTATGGCTGGGACTTTGCTCCACGTTTTTTATGTTCTGGAATTTGGAAGCCAGTTGAGCTGCAAGCATGGAGCAAAGCCCGAATTGAAGATGTGTATGTTAGCACCGACAGTATTGTAAACGGTGAAGCTTTTCTCAGTGCTCATTTTGTGGTCGATTGCGCCGAAAGCGGCAATTACTCAATAAAACTCTCCGATATTTGGGAAATAGTCGAAATAAACGATATCCATCATCTGCTGCTTGCGGGGAAAAATGAATTCAACATCAATTTTTCGATGTTGGTTACCGACGAAATGCTTTGGTGCCCAGCAGGATACGGCAATCAACATTTGATAAACATGATTGCCACTTTGAGTCAGCGCGACAAACAGCTCGACCAGAAATCTGTTTCGTTTGGCATCCGAACCATAGAATTGGTGCAGGAACCCGACAGCATTGGCGAATCGTTCTATTTTCGGGTGAATGGCGAAACTATTTTTGCCAAAGGCGCCAATGTGGTTCCGCCCGACATGTTTATGGGGCGTGTCGATAGTTCAATTTATGAGCGGCTTGTGGCTCATGCAGTCAATGCCAACATGAATATGCTTCGCGTTTGGGGCGGTGGCGTTTATGGCGACGATTATTTTTACGATCTCTGCGACCGCAACGGAATTCTGGTGTGGCAAGATTTCATGTTTGCAGGTGCTTTCTATCCGCTCGATTCGGCAATGGGCAACAACATCGGAGCCGAAGCCCGCGACAATATCACAAGGCTGCGCCACCATGCATCGCTGGCGCTTTGGTGTGGCAACAACGAAATAGACGAAGCCTGGCACAATTGGGGCTACCAAAAAGCGTATGGCTGGTCGGCCAACGATTCGGCAGAAATATGGCATCAGTACGAATTTTTGTTCAAAGAATTGCTTCCGGCGCAAGTAGCCCGCTACAATCCAGAAACCGACTACATCAGCACCACTCCACAATTTGGTTGGGGACGCGAGCAAAGCATGACCCACGCCGATTCGCATTACTGGGGAGTGTGGTGGGGCAATCAACCCTTTTCGGTTTACAAGCAAAAAACAGGACGTTTCATGAGCGAATACGGTTTTCAGGCTTTACCATCCATGCAAACCATTCGGCAATTTGCTGGCAACGCCGATTCGCTGACCGATTTGCGCCTAAAAGCGCATCAGAAGCATCCAACAGGTTATCAAACCATCTTAACCTATATGGAACGCGAATTCGATGTTCCCGACAATTTGGAAGATTTCGTTTATCTAAGTCAGATTGTGCAAGCGCGCGGACTTTCGGTGGCTTTGCTCGAACATCAGCGGCAACCACAATGCAGTGGAACGCTTTTCTGGCAATTGAACGATTGCTGGCCGGCTGTGAGTTGGAGCGCAATCGATTATTATGGTCGCCCCAAAGCATTGTACCACGAAGCCAAACAGCTTTTTGCACCTTTGTATGTTTTTGCAGAAGAAGTGGGCGATTCCATCGTTATTGGTATGAAAAGCGAAACCGAATCTTTCACTGGGATTTTGAATGTAGATTTGCTTGCTGTTGATGGAAAAAACTATTTCAGCAAAATCATTGATGTTTCGGCACCGAAAGGTTTTAGCACGATAGCAGCTTTTTCGATGAGCGATTTGAAAAAATACCCAAATCAGCAAGACCTTGTTCTTGTTTTTTCGCTGAGTGAAGAAAAAATAGTTGCGAGCAAAAACATTTTCACCATTATGCCCATTGGTTCAGCCAGCTGGCGTACCGTTGAACGGATGAGGTTGTTGTATCAGTTGCTTGGGACCGCAAATTGATTTTTAGATTGTTCTGCGTAACATTTTGAACGATGCCCATATGTAAGTGTAGGTTGACTCTTCTTGTGTACTACTAATAAATCTGAGATGTCCGAAATATAAGTTGTAAGCCTTGTTTTTGTAATATATAAGATTTAATGCTTATATTTGCACGATATAAGCTCTAAGACTTATAATAAAACAACAAAGTATGATTAAAGGGGTGATTACCGGAGATATCATTGAATCAGGAAAGCTCAAACCCGAAGAGAAAGAATGGTTGGCAAAAACGCTTAAAAAAGCACTAAAGGTTTGGGATAAAGATTTTCAAATGAAAAGTGAGATGTATAGAGGCGACAGCTTTCAGTGTTTGCTTCAGGAAGTAAGCTATTCATTAAGAGTTGCGTTATTGATTAAAACATATATCAAGAGTTTGAATCCATCGAATGTATTCGACATATATCAGCGAAAAAATCCAACAATTAAAACTTCAGCAGTTCTTTCCAGCAATATGTTCGATTCTAGAGTTTCAATAGGCATTGGAGAAGTTGACCTGGAGATGAAATCTGTAGCCACATCTGACGGAGTAGCTTTTAATATCTCGGGAACAAATTTAGACAACATTAAAGGCTCGAAGCAAAGTATGGTTATTGGCTCCAATGACGAATTTAATGCTGAACTCGAAACAGAATTAGTCCTTCTCGACAATATAATAACTCGAGACACAGCTCTACAATGTGAAGTTATAAATTTGAAACTTCTTGGATATACTGAAACAAAAATAGCCAACATATTCAAGATAAAACAATCTGCAGTTAATCAACGTTCAAACAGTGCTGGTTGGAATGCAATTGAAGTATTAATAAAAAGATTCGAATCAATTTATGGATAAAATTCTAACAATTACAATGGAGCAGGGAGTTTTGCTAATCCAACTGATTATTGCACATATAATTGCGGATTTTGCATTACAAAGCGATAAGATGGCGAAGGATAAAAAATGGTTTAACCGGGAAATGCTGATGCATATCTCCATTGTATTCATGTTGGCATTTATATTGAGTAAAAGCTGGTTATTGGCACTTGTAGTTGCAATTCTTCATTATGTTACAGATGGAATCAAAAAATATTTTGAGAATAAAACATGGACTGTAGAGAAAAAGATTTCTCAAATAAAACTTTTTAGTTTCGACCAACTTGCTCATCTGCTTGAAATTTTGTTAGTATGGATTTTGTTCAGTAAAATTGATAGCAAAACTCTGTTGAAAGTCTATGAACTATTTTCAGACTTTAATTTTGTGTTGATTTTGGTTGGTTATCTGATTGCTATTTTCCCGGTAGGTTATCTGGTTGGCTATGCTACAAAATCCTATAAAAATAGCGGCGGAAGCGATAACAATAAAGGTGGGATGATTATTGGCATTTTTGAATGAATAATAATTTTGACATTTGTTTTGCTAAACGAATACGAAGCTATTGGCTTTTTAATAACCGGTAAAAGCATTATCCGTTTTGCTGACCAAGACTCAACACTTAAAAGCGAGTATGTTCTTATTGGAACAATGATGAGTTATGCATTGGCGATACTTACAGGTGTCTTAATTAATCTAATGCTGAATTCATAAAATACAAGAAATATTTCTTTAGCATACGAGCTCAAAATTGCAGGTGTTAAAAGCAGCGATGATGTGATTTCAAAATACTCAAGTTTTTCCGATTAAGCTCTCACTTGTCTAATTGGAGCCAGATAAATAAGTTAAAACCGTGCCGTTAGGTACGGAACGGTTTATTGTAACAATTTTCGATTTTTATTCGAATCATCTGTATTTACGCTTGTCTTTTTCCCATTTTCGGTTTTGACGTCCTGGTTGTTTCGAAACAGTGGAATTCATAATTCGCTGTTTTCTGAAAAATTTATTTCTAATTAGCTTGGGATAGAAGCATCGCCATGTCATTCACATTCTGCTGTGTTTCTTTAGTATTCCCGCCAGAGAAAGAATATCCCATGTTGCCGAAGCGCATCTCATTCCAATGAAAGCATAGTCGTAGGGCGTTTCGCGGGAGTAAGCAACCATGAGTTTTTTCAAAGTATCGTGTTGCTCGGCAGAAACAGGAAGCACGAAAGTGGTGAATTTGTCGCCAGCTGTATCTGTTTCCCAATATTCGAGTGGAATTGCGAACCATTTGCTGTGTCGGTTGTTGCGTTTCCCTATCAAATGGAATTTGCTATATGGTCCAAATCCAAAATTGATGGAATCGACTTCAATTGAAACATGTCCTCCGTGTATTCCACCAAATTCCTTGAATTCTTCGGTTCTATATTCTTTTTTGGGCTTTGACCCATAATAAAAATGCACTTTTATTGATGTAGAATCTGTTGCATCGCTTTGTTCGCAAAGCGTAATTGCGTAGATGAAAATGAGAGAGATACATGATATAATTCTTACCGTCAGACTATCAATTTCCTTCTCTGATATTGTTATTTTTCATCATCATTCTCATCGACCAATACACCACGTTTAGAAATAATCCCATAAAAATGGTAACGCCCCATGTTCGTGGATGTGCAAACGGATTGATGAATCTGTCGCCAATATCGTAAAGCAAGTGCATGGGTTCGCTAAGAATATCCCAGCTATTCCAACGCAGAAATCGACCAATGTAAACGCCAAAACTTCCTGCAAAAATGAGCAAAGTGCTCACTAAAGGAATTATTTTTTTATTTATCGTTGATGATAATATGATTTCGATATTTCTTAGACTGATGAATCCAAACAGCAATCCTGTCCAAGCAAAACTTAGAATAAGCACAAGGTCGAACCAAATGGGAAAACCCGTTGAAAGTCGCAAATGAAACAGGTCGGTGAGTATATAGGGTGCATTGGGGAAAAAAAGCAGCCAAAGTAGCAGAATTGATATTTGCAGGAATATATTTTTTCTCCAATTGGGTTTGATAATAAGTAAGGTGCTGAAAAACCACGGAAGAAAAGCTAGAAACAGATTCCAATTGAGGAACAGAAAAAAATTAGTCTCCGACATTTTCACTCTAAAAAGCGACAATCCAAAGCATATAATAGTCATACCCAACAGTATAAATGCCTCGATAAGTCGGTTGTGGGCTTTTAGCAAGCGGAACATAAATCGATTATTTTGGGAAGAAAAATAATTACACCCACTGTTGCTGCAGTTACAGCTGAAATAAGCACAGCTGCCGCTCCCAAGTCTTTCGATGCTTTAATAAGCCGGTGTCGCTCGGGCATAACATAGTTGGACAAATTCTCGATTGCGGTGTTCATGGCTTCCATCGCCAATACAAAACCCGACACAATAGCAATCCACATCCATTCGGCATTGGAAATGTTGAAATAGAAACCAGCAAAAATAACAAAAGCGAGTACAATCAAATGAATCCACACATTATGCTCGTCGCGAATGAGAATGCGCAAGCCATTGAATGCGTATTGAAAGCTTAAAATCCTTTTCTTCAATGAAAATCGAGTTTTTTCCATGTGTTAAAAACACAAAATTCTTTAAAATATTGTATTTAAAGTAATTGGGCTATTTTTTTGAAGTGTCCCGATTTATGCAAAAGGGATATTATCGCAACTTCATTTGACATATTTAACCATGAATTAACTAATTGAAAACCGAAGTATTTTAGCAATTTCAGCGAAAGAATTTGCGATTCAGCAAGCATAATCTCAAATATCACGAATTGATTGGCTATGTTTTTCAATTTGAGATAACCACGA
>DYON01000454.1 GCA_020720525.1 Acetofilamentum sp. | reverse complement strand
TTTCTGCTTTCTCGCAGGTAGGCACCCAGTTTTCAGGCGTGGCTTCATATTATGGCGTTCCTTTTCATGGAAGGGCTACTGCCAGTGGCGAAATATTTTCGCAAGATTCGATGACGGCTGCTCACAAGCAACTTGCTTTCGGTACACTGTTGCGGGTTACCAATACCAGCAATGGAAAATCCTGTGTGGTGAAAATCAACGACCGTGGTCCTTTTATTGCTGGTCGCATGATCGATTTGAGTAAAGCTGCCGCCGATACGCTCGACTTCATTCATCAAGGTTTGGTAACGGTTGTTTGCGAAATAATTGGAACGGCTCCAATCAACCGGGCACTGCTGGCATCGAAATCGAATAAATCGGTTCCAGTTGCCAAAGTTGAAAGTTCTACCGACAAAAAACCGTCAAAAAGCAACAAAACTTCTACCATCGAAACTGTTCGATACGAGGCTACAAGCCCCGATTCCACAACATTTTTCTCGGTACAATTGGGAAGTTTTGGCGTGCAAACCAACGCCGAGAATCTGTGGCGAAAAGTAGATGGAAAATACCCCGAAGCACGTGTTTGGCAAGTGGAATTGGATGGGAAAACATGGTTTAGAGTGCTTTGTGGAAAATGCAGTACACAAGAAGAAGCCTCAATTCTCAAAAACAAGTTAAGCAAACTCTATCCTATCTGTTTTTTGGTTAAATTTGGACACTCGGAGAAAAAAATAGAAAAACTGGAAGAATGAAACAGTATCACGATTTAATGAGGTATGTTCTCGATAATGGTGTCCAAAAAACCGACCGAACAGGAACGGGAACCATCAGCGTGTTTGGATATCAGATGCGCTACAATTTACATGAAGGTTTTCCGCTGTTGACGACAAAGAAGCTGCATACGCGAAGTATTTTGCACGAATTGCTTTGGTTTTTGAAAGGTGAAACAAATATTGCCTATCTGAAGGAAAATGGCGTAAGTATCTGGGACGAATGGGCCGACGAAAACGGCGAACTTGGTCCGGTTTACGGCTCGCAATGGCGAAGTTGGAAAGGCAGCGATGGAAAAACAACCGATCAAATTTCGGACTTGATTGAACAGATTAAGAAAAATCCCGATTCGCGTCGTTTGCTGGTGAGTGCATGGAATGTATCCGAAATATCTCAAATGAAATTGCCTCCATGCCACATTATGTTCCAATTTTATGTGGCCAACGGAAAACTTTCGTGCCAGCTCTACCAACGAAGTGCCGATATTTTTCTGGGAGTTCCTTTCAATATTGCATCCTACGCCTTTCTGGTGCACATGGTAGCGCAGGTTACCAATTTGCAAGTTGGCGATTTTATTCACACCTTGGGCGATGCTCATTTGTATTTGAATCATATCGACCAAGCAAAATTGCAATTGTGCCGCGAATTGCGACCACTTCCAAAACTCGAAATTAATCCAGACGTGAAAAACATTTTCGATTTCGAGTTCGACGATTTTTCAATCACTGGCTACGACCCGCATCCTCACATTAAGGCGGAAGTAGCTGT
>DYON01000117.1 GCA_020720525.1 Acetofilamentum sp. | reverse complement strand
CCAAACACTGCCGCCAGCTTTTTGATATAGGTGATGACGGCCAACGCCATCGCTCTGCAAAAGGATGTCTATAACTCCAAAGCTATCGTCGTCGGAAGGTTCAATTAAAACTGCACCACTTCCATCGCCAAAAATAGGACATGTTGTGCGGTCGGTATAGTCGGTAATGGACGACATTTTTTCGGTGCCAACCAAAACGATTTTTTTTGCACGCCCCGACTCAATATAAGCGGTAGCGGTTGACAAACCATACAAAAAACCGCTACAACCAGCATTTATGTCGAAATGGAAGGCGTGTTTGATGCCCACCTTATCGCTTATAATACTTGCTGTTGCAGGGAATTGATGGTCGGGAGTTACTGTTGCACACAGAACCATGTCGATATCGTCGGGGTTGGTATTGGTTTTTTCGAGCAATCGACGTACAGCTTCTGCACCCAAATCGCTAGAACCTTTACCAGGCTCTTTCAGAATGTGACGGGTTTTTATCCCAATGCGTGTCATTATCCATTCATCAGAAGTATCAACCATGCAGCTGAGTTCTTCGTTGGTGAGGATATAGTCAGGCAACATACCAGCAACGCCAGTAATGATTGCATTCTTTTTACTCATTTAACGAAAAATTTACGGATTTATGCACTTTTTTCAATTGCCAGTTTGCCTTTGTAGAATCCACATTCTGGGCATACATGGTGGTAAAGCACCGGAGTGCCACAATTCGAACACGACATAAAGGTAGGTACTTCAGCCTTTATGGTTGATCTTCTTTTCATTGTTCTGCTTTTAGAAGCGCGCGACTTTTGATGTGCCATATCTAATTAAGTTTTTATTGTTCAAAAGAGATTGTTTCGCCACTATCCGACATTTCTTCGAGTTTTTTAATCATTTCTGCATCACAATCGCCATCATCGTGCACATTTTTCATAGGAAGCGATAATAAAATCATTTCCCTAATCCAAGGTGCAATTAGAAGCTGGTACTCGCTGCGGCTGATAATAAGTAGATCGTCGTCGTCGATTTCGTCGTCGTCCGACTCCTTAATTATGAGCGAATGCTGCGTATCAATTTCTACAGAAAGTGGTGCAAGACAGCGATCGCAGGGAATAATTAACTCTCCGAAAACATCGAAGTCGAGCTTCATGTGCCTTTCTGTTTTTTCGAGCACCAATTCGACCGAAATGTCTGCACCGGTGATACCAGAATAATCATTTTCCTCAAAGAACTTTTCGTCAATTATCCATTGAAAGTTGTGGATTCCAACCGACAACCCTCTGAAAGAAATTGCGTATGTGTCGTGTGTATTCAACAAACCCTTTTTGAAACGGGCTGCAAAGTTAAGAATATTTTCTTATAGCAAAAATATTTTTTTGCAGATATTTAGGCAGTTCCTACTGGGCGCGCTGGAGAAATTTTCCAAGCAATTTATCTTCGGAAGCAGTTATTTGGCGGCCGAAAGGAAACGATTTTCCACTTACTGGATGAATGAGTTCGGTGTTGAATACTTCACTGTTGCCATTTACAACTCTTTGAATAGCCTTTACTTTAGCTTTAGCAAGATTTTCTTTCAAGCTTTTTGCATCGTCGAGTCCAATTTTAATAACAGCACCTTGTCCGTTGTAAGTAATTGGATATTCCTGTGTGTCGGCATTGTAGGTGCCAATGTTTTGAATTGGGAAGAAAACGTATTTGTAAGTGGATAGAATTTGGTTTTCCATTGCCTCTTGTTCGGATTTACGAATCGCTTCGGTTTCGCGAATACATTCTTTTACCAAAACATCTTTTTGGCGGTCGTAATCTTTAAGTCTTCTTTCGTATTGTTCAGATGTTTCAAATTCGCCTTTGGGTCTATTCAAATCACTAATTTTAAGCAATTTATCCTTTAGGCAATCGAAATAAAGATATTCGTTGATATTCCAAATTTTTACAATTTTATCGGCTCCAGCGGTTACCATTATTCCGCTTTCCAGATACATGGTCATGGCTTTCACACTGCCATTGTGAATATCTTTTTGCTCGAGCATTGATTTGGTGGATAGGTTATAAACTTTAAGCATTCCACTACCATCGGTGCAAAAGATATATTTGTCGCCTGGGAAAAAACAAACATTTGTAACTGGTTGACTAAAGTACTCAAATTTAGCAATGGGTTGAACGGTATCTGTTTTCCATACAATAATACTATTGTCGTCGGAGCCCGATACCATCATACTGCCTTTATCGGAGAAATCGACAGAATTCACAGTGCTTCTGTGACCTTTATATGTTGCAATAAGATTTCCTGTGGTAGCCGAATGAAGCATAATGAGCTTATCCCACCCCCCCGAAGCAATAAATGCTCCGTCGTTGCTGATTGCAACGGTAGTAACAGGAGCCGAATGATCTGTAATCTTGAATATTTCGCCTCCAGTCATTAAATCCCAAACAATTATTGTTTTGTCGTCGCTTGCACTCACCAATTTCAATCCATCGGGCGAAAAAGCGAGGCTGTTTATGCGGTCGGTATGTGCAGGTATTTCCAATTTTTTCTCCAAAGTTGTAGCATCCCAGATAATTATTTTTTGATCGGAACCAGCTGAGGCTACAATGTTTTTTTCTTTGCAAAATGTGGCGGCCAAAACAAAACCTTTGTGCCCAGTAATCTCTTTGCTTATTTGACCAGTGGCTGCGTCAATCAAATATAATTTGGTATCGTACGAACCAGCTAAGACCTTTTTGCCATTGTCGAGAATTGCAAGCGACTGTACTTCCATCGAAAATGGTTGGGTTTGCTTGATGATTATTTGCGCATTCAGGCTCAAAAACCCATTTAATAAGACTACAAGTAAAAAGTATTTCATAAGCAAAAAGATTCGATGGCAATTTGAGTGTAAAAATATAAAAAATATGCATTTGAATCTATAAAATCGTAAAAAAAAAAAAGCCTACCCTAAAGCAAGCTTTTTGGAAAATATTTTCGCTGTGAGAATTAGTTCAGGTCGAACGAAAAACCAAATTCCATTGGATAAACTACGGGACCTTCGCCAGCCTGAAACATTTCGGAGATACTGTATTGTGCAAAAAGATTTACCGAATTCCAGCCCAAGCGAACCATGGCACCATATCGGAACGGATTTAAGTGAAAATCGTCCTGCGATTTAAAATTGTCTTTGCCACCATCGTTGGTAACAATTTTGCTGTGTGAGCCAACTTTAACTCCGCCAAAAACACCAATCCCAAAATGAAAACTATTGCTATTGTTTCCATTATTCGATTGCAATTCGAACATGAGCGGTAAGGTAAGGTAGCTTACAGTTAGTTTGCTGCGAATGGTGTTCGATAGTGCATCGGGGTTGCTGAATATTGCTACTGAGTCGCCTGTGAGGCGAACTTCGTCGCCAAGACGATAGTTCATAATACTTAAACCAAGACCAGTTGTTATTCCAACTTTTTCCTTAATAATGTTGTAGTTAAACTCCATGAAGTTGAGTTGAATGCCTAAAGAACGAGAAAATTCGGTTTCCATAAATGCGTAGCTAGGAGCTGTATTCATGACTCCATAATTGCTCATGAAAGTATTCATCATTAAGCCGAGACCAGCCCAGTGCCCATTAAACTCGTCATCGTTATCGTCCATATTTTCATCGCTGTTGCTGCAATCGGAATCGTTTGAAATGGCAGGGGTTTCGGAATCTGACGATACTTCATCGCTTCTTCTGATGCTTGAAGCACCCACAGTATCAACTACAATGTCGGTTGGGTTTCCGCTGTAAGTAATATCGGAAGCTCCACTACCATAGGCTTTTAATTTGTCGGAAACAGTAAGAGTGATTTCGGCAGCACCATCCGAATATATGTCGGCTTCTTTGATATTTAAATTGTATGCTTTCACATCGCTTGCACCCGAAAGACGAGCGGTAAGAGTGTTGGCATTTCCTTGAAGATTTGCTTCTGTTGCTCCTTGAAAATCGAGTGCAATAGTTTCGCAACTTAAATTCATATTGAATTCGGATGCGCCATCACCAATCAACTTGAGTGAATTGGCCTTAAAAACACCTTCTGTTGAAGCGGTTGCGACCGAATTAAGTTTGATTTCTTCGAGCGAAGGAGCCATTGCTTTAATAGTAACCGTTTCTTCTGTTCTTTTTGCGGCGATGGAAAGAGTTCCATTGTTGATTGACCAATTGAGACCTTTGGGAGCTTCGTCTTTCCCATTGAATTCGAGTGCGTAGCTATTGGATGAAATAAGAACGATGCGCACATCGCCATTGGCATCAATTTTCTGGAAAGCATCGACTGTGCGGGTTTGTGATATAGCTAAAAGAGCTGGAACAAACAAAACGAGGGTTAATAATATCTTTTTCATGACTGTTGAGTTTGTGTTTATGACGACCTTGCTGAACCAATAGTTACAGAAAGTTTTTATTTTTTGATAGCAAACGACATGTTTTTTTCGGTGAAGTTGTTTAATGTGTTGAAACCAAAGCTTGTAACTTCTCTAAAAGTGATGTCGGATACTGGATTATCTTTTACAGAACCATTGCCAGAAACAAGAGCCAAACCCCAATCTTTCCAATCGCTAAAGGTTTCGCCTTTTTTCTCTTTTGATTGATTATTCATAGCTAATCGCAATTCGGAGTATTCGTAAATGGAAATATACTCGGTGCGTTTATCGTTGAGATAAGCAGGTAAGACAATTGGTTTTTCAGCTAATTGACTCGCTGTTTTAATGTTCATAAGCGATATGGACGTTTCGGTGTTGCTCAAATTGTTTGCAATATTGTTTTCAGGAAGGTTGTTGTAGATGTTATAGAATTTTTCGGGGAAGTTTTTGGTTGTATCGTTGTTGATGGTTGTTACATGTGGAAGTTTTGCGTCGATTTGTGCAACTGAATTGTTGTTTTGTAAACCAACTCTGGGTTGTGATGGCGACCAAAGCAAATATGAAATAACAAGAGCTGCTGCTGCTGCTGTCGCAATATATATGAATCGTCGAACAGAGCCACTTTTTTCGTTGTGCATCAACAACTGTTTGTTTGGAAAAACGATAGAACGATCGGGGGATATACGGGTTGCAGCCATAGTGCGGTGTTCGCGACTCCAATAAATGTCCGATTCAATTATGCTGCGAACTTTTTCCTCTTCTTTTCCAACAAGATCCCCTTCTGAGAAAGCCACCAGCCACTCGTCGCTCATTTTAAATTCGGTTTCAGGAATATCCAAGAGTTTGTGTTTGAGCGACTTGGGTGCATAAATTTCGGCTGCGTTGTTGAGGTCGAAGCTTTCGCCATAATCTTCGAACTCTTTGCGAATATTGGCATGAATACTAAGAAAATCAATCAGAGCTTTCTTTTCTGGCTCCGACAGTTTTCCGTCGTAAAAATCGACAATGAATTCTATATAGTTGTTTCTGTTTATCATAATCAAAGAACCAAATCGGGGTGTTTAATGAAATTTTTGAGTGCAATTCGTCCACGGTATATATACACTTTCACTTGGCTTTCGTTGAGGTTGGTTATTTCGCCTATTTCCTCATAAGAGTAGCCTTCGTAGTCGCGCAGAAGAATTACCGATTTCTGAATTTCGGGCAATCTGTCGAGTGCCTCGTTCAGAATTGCTTTCAGGTCGAATGCGCTTACTTTTTCTGGGCTAGCGGGGTGAAGACTGCTGCGGTCGTCGTTGAAGTCAAAATTTCCAGTAAAGCGTTTTTTCTTTCTGAAGTAGTCGATCATGGCATGATACGCAGTACTGAAAAGATACGATTTCGCTTTTTTGAAATTCACTGTTTCGGCTTTCTCCCACAACCTCACAAACGATTCCTGAACAATATCGGCAGCGTCGGCTTCGTCGGCTGTATGCTTAATAATGAAGCGATATACAGCATCGGAATACAGTTCTACGCATCGATTGAATTCAGCTCTATCCATCAGGTTTTGGTTGATTTTTCACAAGTCTACGACGACATCAACTTTGAAAAGTTACAGTCAATTGAAATTATTTTTTATTTCAATCTATACAAAGATAATGGATTTGAGAATCAGGACTGAAATTGGAATAAACGTATTATTCAAAACTGAATAAACCCATCACCCAAAACTCATGACTCATCACTTGAGGCTTCCGTTTTCTCCTCGGGCATCACTTGCATTATTTTTGGTAAAACGAGTGGAGCAATAGCCCCAACAGGTTTATAGAGCAAACTGCCTTCGCGTTGTTCCTTTTTTAGAATCAAACCATATTGGTCGGTAGTGTTGATAAAATTAATTAATATACTCAAAATGACAAGAAACTTGAGCGAAGCAAAAACACCCCCAAGCAATCGATTGATAAGTCCAAGATGAATTGTTTTTACCGCATTTTCAACTCGAGCAGCGATAAAAAAAACCAAAGCAAGAGCACCTAAAAAAGCGATTGAAAATGAGATGAGTTGAGTTTGTTGCTCGTTGGTTCCGAATATGGATGCAATTCCACTTCCGATCCAGCTACTCAGATACAAACCGGCAACAACACCGGCAATTAGAGCTGCAAGTTGAGCCAACTCGTGTATTAGTCCTTTGCTGAATCCCTTGTACATTCCCCAAGCAATGGGAATAACAATAACAATGTCGATAGCGTTCAATGTTTGTCTTTTAGATGTTGAGTAAGTTTTGTTGCATAAATGAAATCGTTAAGCTCTTGGTTGTCGGTAACCAGGATGGTTTTGTTGGTTCCACTCCACCACAAATTTCCTTCAAAAATATAGTTTACCCGATCGCCAATTTCTATTACCGAATTCATGTCGTGTGTGTTTATAACCGTAGTCATGTTGTATTCGTGAGTGATTTCACTAATTAAATTATCAATAACAATCGAAGTTTTGGGATCGAGTCCCGAGTTGGGTTCATCGCAAAACAGGTATTTTGGATTTAAAACAATAGCCCGAGCAATGGCAACTCTTTTTTTCATTCCACCACTTAATTCGGAAGGGAATTTTTGATTTGCATTTTCGAGATTAACACGTTGAAGACAAAAATTTACACGATCTAATTTTTCGTTAGCTTTCATGTTAGTAAACATATTGAGAGGGAACATTACATTTTCTTCAACGCTCAACGAATCGAACAAAGCTCCCCCTTGAAATACGGTGCCAATTTCTTGTCGAATCATTTTTCTATCATTTTCCTTCATTTCAGTAAAATTCCGACCATCGAAAAATATCTCACCCTCGTCAACTTCGTGAAGTCCGAGCAGAGATTTGAGGAGAACTGTTTTACCAGAGCCACTCATTCCAATAATCAAATTGTTTGCACCAGGTTCGAAGTTGATGAAAATGTTTTTGAGGACCTGTTTGCCATCAAAACTTTTACTAATATTTTTCACTTCTATCATAGCAGCAAGATTTGAGTGAGAATAAGGTTGAAAAGAATAATCATAATGCTGCTTTGAACAACTGCTTTCGTACTGGCTCGTCCAACTTCGAGAGCACCTCCATTTACGGTATAGCCAAAATAGCTGCTAACTGATGTAATCAGAAAGGCGAAAAACAGAGATTTGATTAAAGAATAATATATTTCAAAAGGATAAAAGAAAGAGCGAACACCATACATATATGTTTCAACACTTACCATATCAGTAACCAATGACATTAAATATCCACCAACAACACCGAGAAACATTGAGCAAACCACTAAAACAGGAAAAATCAGTACAAATGCAACAATTTTGGGTAGAATAAGAAAGTTTGCAGAATTGATTCCCATAACATCGAGAGCTTCAATTTGTTCTGTAACGCGCATAGTTCCAAGTTCACCAGCAATACGCGAGCCGACTTTTCCGGCAAGAATAAGACTCATGATAGTAGTAGAAAATTCAAGAACAATTGTTGATCGAGTAATATAGCCAACCGTGTATCTAGGAATTAAAGGGCTATCGATACTGTATGCTGTTTGCATAGCAACAACGGCTCCCATAAACATACTAATAATAGCAATAATACCAAGCGATTCGAATCCGAGTAGTTGAAATTCTTTAAGCACCTGACTACGGAATTGATCCATTCGGTCGGGTTTTCGGAAAACCCTCGACATAAGAAGGACGTATGCACCAATGCTATTGAGAAATTTGAGAATCATGCTGCGAATGTAGGGATATTTTTTGAGATGGGGGTGAATATGAAATTTCTAATTATATTAATTACTGGGAATAAAATATTTTATCCCCTTATTTCAATTAATTATATATCTTTGCCCCATGCAACCCTTCACCACCCT
>DYON01000453.1 GCA_020720525.1 Acetofilamentum sp. | reverse complement strand
ATGGATGCTGGAGTAGCGGAATGCCCTCTGAATGGGCAGAATTTGGAATTTTAGATTATACTGGCAAAAAGAAAAAATCGTTTCATTCTTTTAAACTATTGTCAGATGAAATAATCGAATTCACTTCGGTAGTATTTATTAGCCAAGGAATTGCTGTTGACGACAACAATTCGTCCACAGGTGGAAATGGTGCATGGGTGATTAAGTTCGTTGTTAATGGTGAAAACAAATATGTAATGTGGAGTAGAAACAATCAAACATTTCAATTATCTCCTGCTACGAATACAAAATATAGGATTACGCATGTTGTCCCTGATAGTATTACGCTCGATGGAGAAAATGTCTTTTACACAACCGATTCTGTAAATGTAAATTCTGGGAGTTCGCACACCTTTAATTTAGCGTCTCTGCCCATTTTGGTGGAAGAAATAAATAATACCTCATTGCCATCAATTACGGATGAAAATGGTGTGAAAATATATCCTAACCCAACAAACTCAGATATCGAGATTATTAACACGTTAAATCATCTATGTGAATTTGAATTATATGATATTAACGGCAAAATGATACTAAAAACCAACCTTAACCCTTATGAAAACAGAAAAGTATCTCTTATAGGAATTTCACAAGGCATTTGTATTTACAAAGTAAAATACAACAACAATCATGTTCAGGAAGGAAAAATAGTGATTGAATAATTCATGTTATGTTTTTCAACATAAAAAAGAGCATGGCAAATAGCCATGCTCTTTTCTTTTATACAGATTCCTGTTTAGAATAACCTATTGCTCACTTTTTTCTCGTTGAATTTCCAGCCCAGAATCACTTCGTGGGTTCCGTTCGAAAACGACTGGATTTCAGTGGTAGAATAATCGAAGCCATAACCAAGCACAAAATGCTCAGATATATCGATTCCAACCATGGCTATCCACGCAGCACGGGTTCGGTATGTAAGCCCAAACCAATACTTTTTGTCATAGACAAGCCTCGACGAAAAATCGATTTGCAAAGGAGCACCTGTAACAGCACGCATCATAAAAGACGGCTCCACCATCAGTTTTTCGCCTGCATCGAGTTTAAGACCGCCCATGAGCACCAAATGCCGGTCGAGAACACCCAGCTGATCTTGTGGAAAGTCGTTGCTAAATGCAATTGCGCTGTTGGTGAGATGAAACACCGAAGCTCCGGCATAGAATTTATCGCTGAACAAATAAGTTCCGAAGGTGGCATCGGCCAAAAAAGCCGATGTCATTGCCTGCGGAACAACCTGATCGTCGGGTTCGTAAGTACTGAGCAAAGTGCCGTCAACCGAATACTGCACACCACCAACCTGCAGTCCGAAAGCCCAGCGTGTATCTTTGTCGAGAAACACCTGATAGGTGTATGCAGCGTGAAAACCAAGTTCGAAAGTAGCTCCCAGTTGGTCGTTGTAAACATCCGCGCCAATGCAGCTGCCACTTCCGAGTGGTCCCTGCATAGTGAGCGAAGCTGTTTGTGGAGCACCGTCGAAACCCGTCCAT
>DYON01000116.1 GCA_020720525.1 Acetofilamentum sp. | reverse complement strand
GATTATTGATATTGGTGGTGGAACCAGCGAAATTGCTGTTATTGCTCTTGGTGGAATTGTTAGCAACAAAAGTATTCGTATTGCTGGCGACGATTTCAATGCCGACATCGAAGAATACATGCGTAAAGCACACAACCTCAGCATTGGAGAGCGTACAGCCGAACGAGTTAAGATTGAAGTTGGAGCCGCCATGACCGAAATCGACAATCCACCACCCGATTTTCCTGTTCATGGACGTCACCTTTTGTCGGGGATTCCGCGCGAAGTAATGGTGTCGTATGCCGAAATTGCACAAGCTCTCGACAAAACCATTAGCAAAATCGAAGCTGCTATTCTCAATGCTCTCGAAAACACCCCCCCCGAGCTTTCGGCCGATATTCTCAACACTGGTATTTATATGGCTGGTGGTGGTTCGCTTCTTCGTGGTCTCGACAAACGAATTGAGCAAAAAACCAAGCTTAGAGTTCATGTTGCCGAAGATCCTTTGCGTGCTGTTGCTCGTGGAGCAGGTATTGCATTGAAGAATTTCGATAAATTCCCATTCTTGATTAAATAATACCACGACGAGCTATGCGGAATCTGCTTATTTTCCTGAGGCGTATTCGCATATTGTTGTTGTTTCTATTCCTCGAAATACTGGCTTTACTGGTCACGGTAAACAAAAGTACTTATCACAATGCTGCGTTTTATCAGTTCTTTATGGAAATCAACAGCAGCATTCTATTGGTGCATTCCGACGTAGTTTCATTTTTTAACCTTCGTGAAGAAAACGAAAAACTTGTTCAAGAAAATTTGCAACTCCGAGCTCGGCTTAAAAGCTCATATATCATTTCCGATCAGCGCGAGTTTACGGTAAACGATACCCTTTATCGTCAGGAGTTCGAATATATGTCGGCCAACGCCATTAATTACACCATCAATTATCGCAACAACTATCTTACACTCGACAAAGGCTTCAATCAGGGCATCGAAGAAGGAATGGGCGTGTATTCGCCCGAAGGAGTTGTGGGAGTTGTAGAACATGTTTCGCCCAATTATTGTTTGGTGAAATCGTTTTTGCATTCCGATGTAAGCATTAGTACACAAGTGAAAAACAAAGGAACTATCGGAACCAGCGTATGGGATGGAATTAATTACAATTACGCCATTTTGAACGATGTTCCGCTTCACGTAAAAGTGAAGGTAGGCGACACTTTGCTTACCAGCTCATACAGCAGTATTTTTCCCGAAGGAATTCCGGTAGGTTATATTGCAGATATTTCAACCGATGCTACAAGGGCTTTTTATACCATTCGTTTTCGTATTGCAGCCGATTTCGGAAATTTATCTACGGTGTATATTATTCGGAATCTGATTAAAGACGAACTCGAAGAACTCGAAAAAATGAAAAACCAGCCCGATGAATAAACTGATTTTATCCAATATTATCAGGTTTTTTGCAGTCATGCTTTTGCAGGTGCTGGTATTCAATTATTTGAATCTATTTGGATTCATCAATCCGTTTGTATATCTACTGTTTATACTATTACTTCCATTCGAAACACCAGCATGGTTGCTACTTATCCTTGCTTTTTTTACTGGCATCTCGGTTGACATGTTTGTAAATACTGGAGGAATTCATGCCGCAGCATCGCTAGCAGTTGGCTTTGCTCGACCTATATTGCTTCGCACACTTGTATCGAAACGCGAATTCGAGACAGGTATTAAACCAGGTGTTGCCGATTTAGGATGGAAATGGTTTCTGAGTTATGCGGGCATTTCAATTCTGCTTCACAGCCTCATTGTATTTTATCTCGATTTTCTGAGTTTTGCAAGCTTTTTCACAACATTTC
Source organism: Acetofilamentum sp. (assembly GCA_020720525.1). Lineage (GTDB taxonomy): Bacteria > Bacteroidota > Bacteroidia > Bacteroidales > DTU049 > GWF2-43-63. The sequence continues at coordinate 6,421 of DYON01000116.1, read as the reverse complement.
GCCAAGCACTGTCTCAGGCTGCAGCTACTCTATTTTTTATCATTCTTTTCGAGTTTTTGGCTAATATTAGGAAGAGATAAGCTATTATCGCTTGCTCCTTACATAGCCAGTTTCTCTTTCGGGCATTTCCTTGCCAAGGTAAACTTTGCGCCAAAACTCGTAGTCGCTGTCCGATATTTGACGGGCATTCAACATTTTCTGAAGTTTTTCAAGCTTTAAAATGTTGTCTTCTTTAATGTTATCAGCAATTCTGCTGTTGGTTTTTCTCGTTCGCATAGTCTGTGTGTTTTTTGCATCTCCGACAAATTATCATGCCGTTTGTGAATGATTTCCGTTAAATTGCCCGAGACGGTGCTGGCTGTTTAGACAGCAAAAGTACAAAAAAGTTGTATTACTTTGATAAAAAGATTGTTAATGGCTTGAGATGATAATTTCTATCGGCACATAATTTCTACATCTGAAAACTCGCAATGAGCAAATCGAGTTCTTTGCAAGGTAGGTTGAAACTTTCTCCAACAATTCGGTTGGTCAGAATTCCATTGTATAGATACACCCCTTGGCGAATGGCTGGATTCACCTTCAAATAGGCTTCGATACCACCTTCTTCGCCCATCTCGATAAGTGCAGGTGTAAGGAAGTTACTCAAAGCATAAGTGGCTGTTTGCGATACGCGCGAAGGAATATTGGGCACACAATAATGAATAACATCGTGCTTAATGAAAACTGGATCGTTGTGATTGGTGAGTTGCGAGGTTTCGATGCATCCTCCCTGATCGATACTCACATCAACTACAATAGAACCCGCCTTCATGTCTTTAATCATTTCCTCGGTTACTACACAAGGTGTTCTCCCTTTATGCGAATGCAGCGCACCAATAACCACGTCGGCCGATTTTAGGGCCTTCGAAAGCACTTTTGGTTGAATGATAGAAGTAAACAATTGTCGGCCAATATTTTTTTGTAGTGTTCGGAGCTTTGATATTTGATTGTCGAATACTTTTACTTCGGCACCAAAGCCTAAAGCAGCTCGTGCAGCGTAGGTTCCAACAGTACCGGCTCCCAAAATAACAACTTCTACCGGTGCAATTCCTGGCACACCACCCAAAAGCTTTCCTTTTCCAATATCGTTTTTGCTCAAATATTCGGCAGCAATCTGAATGGCTGCGTAGCCCGATATTTCGCTCATAGCATTGAGTACTGGAAAAATATTGCTATTGTCTTTGATAAATTCATAAGCAACGGCTGTTGTTTTGTGCTGCATCAGTTTGCGGAAATAATCGGCATTTTGCATAGTGTGATGCAGAGCCGAAATCACTGTTTGACGTGTCTGAAGCATGGCTATTTCGCTGTGAAGCAACGGCGCAACTTTCAAAATGACGTCGCACTGATAAATCTCGGTAGGCGAATCGGTGAGAGTAGCTCCAGCTTCGGCATATTCCTGATCGGTAAAATGCGCATTTTTACCAGCACCACGTTCCACAAAAACTTCGTGCCCATTCGAAACAATCAACCCAACACTGTCGGGAGCCAGCGCTACGCGGTTTTCTTGAAAAGCAATTTCGCGTGGTACGCCAATACGAAGAACATTTTTCTGCTTGCGTACTTCGAGACGCTCTTCGGCTGGCATCAACTGCCCAGTGGGGCCAATATAGTACTTGCTGTTTTCAGTCATGGTTGGGTATGTTGATTTCAAAATTTCGTTCCAATGCGGTTTCTCCTGCCGATATGTGCACCTCGATACATTTTTCGGGCAATAAACCCTCTATTTTATCGGGCCACTCAACCAAGCAGAGTGTCCCGTCTTCCATCATGTCTATCAATCCTGCATTAAGAGCTTCTTCGGGCTTTTCGAGGCGGTAGCAATCGAAATGGTAAATTTGGGTATTGCCGTTATAAACATTCACCAACGAAAACGTTGGACTTGTAACCTCGTTGGTGCTGCCATTCAGTAATTCGTTGAGTTTCGATATTAAGGTTGTTTTACCTCCACCCATTGGGGCATAAAATGCTACAACACTGAATTTTGTTGTCCACGAAATAATTTCGCGGGCTACATCGTCCAATCTACTTTGTTTTACGTTGCAGAAAATTTTCTTCATACGATTTTATCGTGGAGAAAGAGTGATGAGTGGAATAAGGTTTTCTTCGAGCGAAATGCCACCATGTTGGAATGTGTCTCCAAAAAAGTTGACGTAGTAATTGTAGTTGTTTGGATACACAAAAAAGTCGGTCGATTGGCAAAACATATAGCTGGTGCTCACATTTGGACGTGGGAGATAAAGATCGGCTGGATTTTTTAATTCGTACACATTTTTATTACCAGAATTGAGATTGCGCCCAAACTTAAATCGAATATTTGAATTGGTTTCGCGATCGCCAACAATTTTCACTGGGTTTTTCACCCTTATGCTTCCATGGTCGGTGGTGAGCAATATGGTAAACCCATTCTTGGCAGCCAATCCGAAAACATCGGCTAAAGGACTGTGGTCGAACCAACTGCTTGTAATTGAACGGTAAGCAGCTTCGTTGTTAGCCAGTTCTTTGATGATTTCCATATTGGTTTTTGAATGCGAAAGCATATCCACAAAGTTGTAAACCAATATATTGAGCTGATTTGGGGCAATATTGCTAAATGTATCGACGTATTTTCGACCAGCTCTTAAATTCAAAATTTTCGAGTAATTGAACTTAATATTCAATCCCATACGTTTGAACAACTCTGCCGCAAGTTCCGATTCGAATTGATTTTTTGAATTTTCGTCGTCTTCGTCAACCCACAAATTGGGATACTTGCGCTGAATTTCGGTGGGCAACAAACCAGCAAAAAGCGAGTTGCGCGCATACTGAGTAGCTGTTGGCAAAATGCTACAATACATTTGATCGCTTACTACCCGAAAATTCTCTTCAATGGCAGGCTGAATCACTTTCCACTGATCGTAGCGCAAATTGTCGATTACCACCAATAAAATTTTCTCTTTTTTGTTTAGCATCGGAATCAACACTTTAGGCAAAACGGTGTGCGAAAGAAGGGGCGCAATTTTATCGTCGGTGAGCCAATCGCGGTAATTGCGAGTTAATGCTTTCGAAAACACCTTATTGGCTTCTTCTTTTTGGGTTTGCAAAATCGCCATCATGCCTTCATCGTCCGTTTTTTCGAGTTCGATTTCCCAATAAATTAGTTTTCTGTACAAAGCAACCCATTCGCTTATGCTAAGTGCTGGCGATATTTCCATGCCAAGTTTGGTAAATTCTTGCTGGTACGAAGTAGTTGTTTTTTCTTGAATTAATCGGCGATCGTCGAGATTTTTTTTCAAAATCAGCAAAATCTGATTCGGATTTACTGGCTTAATGAGATAGTCCGATATTTTGCTCCCAATTGCTTCTTCCATTATCGATTCTTCTTCGCTTTTGGTAATCATTACCACAGGAATATTGGGTTTGATGCCTTTTATTCTACCTAATGTTTCGAGACCAGTAAGACCTGGCATATTTTCGTCGAGAAAAATAATGTCGAAATTTTCTTTCGAAATCATCTCCAATGCATCGGGACCGTTCGATACGGGCGACAATTCGTATCCTTTTTGTTCAAGGAAAAGTATGTGTGGTTTGAGTATTTCAATTTCGTCGTCAACCCACAGAATCTTGCTTTTATTACTCATTTTTTCAGTTTTTGCATGTTATTTACTACATTTGCCCGTATTTTACCGGGAAGGATTTGTCCACAAGCAAAATCTTTTTCAAAGATACAAAAAATCGCCTTTAAAAGTTGACTTCCGAAATAATTTTGCTGTGAATAAACGTAAGATACTCAACGACCCAGTGTATGGTTTTATTACCTTGCCAGATGAATTAATTTTCGAGCTCATCAACCACAGTTGCTTTCAACGACTTACTCGAATTAGGCAACTTGGGCTTACCTATTTGGTGTATCCAGGCGCTTTGCATACGCGTTTCAACCACGCTATTGGGGCAATGCACCTCATGGGCGAAGCAATCGAAATATTGAAGCAAAAAGGCACGGAAATCTCGCCCAACGAAAAGCGCGCCGCTCTTGCTGCCATTCTTTTGCACGATATTGGGCATGGACCTTTTTCGCACGCACTCGAACACAGCCTTATTCACAATGTGTCGCACGAAACCATTTCGCTGAAACTGATGGAATTGCTTAATAATGAGCTTGGTGGACAGCTCGACGAAGCTATATCGATATTTAAAAATCAGCATCCAAAAAAATTCCTTCATCAGTTGGTTTCGAGTCAGCTCGATGTGGACCGACTCGACTATTTGTCGCGCGATAGTTTTTTTACGGGTGTTTCCGAAGGTGTTATTGGCACCGAGCGCATTCTAAAAATGATGACCATTGTAAACGACGATTTGGCCGTTGAGGAAAAAGGAATTTACTCGGTCGAAAAATTCATTATTGCACGCCGACTCATGTATTGGCAGGTATATTATCACAAAACGGTTGTGGCTGCCGAGCAAATGCTTATTTCCATTTTGCGAAGAGCTCACAAGCTGGCTCTCGATGGCGTGCAGGTGTTTGCTCCACCAGCACTGACCTATTTTCTCGAAAACGAAATTGACGAAACACGCCTCGATGCCGAAACACTTCGAATGTTTATGTCCATCGACGATAGCGACATCATTTCGGCAATAAAAGTATGGCAGCAACATCCCGATAAAGTGCTCAGTACGTTGTCGGTCGGATTGGTAAACAGGCGACTTTTCCGGGCAGAATTGTCGAACATACCATTTGCCCCCGAAATGGTAGCCGAATTGCACCATTCGGTAGCAAAATCGCTTGGACTAAGTATAGAAGAGGCTGCCTATTATGTGGGCGTAGGCGAAATTCAAAACAACTCATACACACCTGGTATCGACAAAATTCTGATTTCGTTTCGAGGAGGTATTGGCAAAGACATCACCGAAGCATCCGATCAATTCAGTCAAAACATGATTTCGAAAAGCATTGTGAAACACTTTTTGGCTTGGCCGAAGGGGGTGTAAGAACTTCTATATTTCATTTGTAATTCGCGAAAAGTGACGATTGTTTAATTTTACAATCAACGAATTTGCTTTTTTGAGCAGTATCTCTTTTTTCTCGGGTGTTTCTGCATAAAGCGATGCAACCACACAATTCATGTATTTCAAAATATTCGAATCCATTTGAGACTCCAATTGAAAAGTGGATGCAGAATACATATTATCCAGTTTAACAGCAGTAATCGAAAACCGATTTGCTTTTTCAAACGCAAGATGCAGATAAAAAATGAGTCGCTGAAAATTGCTAAGCTCAATTTCAAAGGTTTTGTCGATAAAATGATTTTGTGTGTATTTTTCAAAAAAAGGCAATATCGCATCAATCATTAAATCGTATTGTTTTGCTACAAACAAAGCTTCGGCAATTTGCGGGAGGCCTATTAGATAAGCTCTTTCAGGGTATCCATTGAGCTCACGGATAAAAAAATCAACTTTTTTTTCGTACCACGCAAGAGGTGTTTTCGGGTTACTAAAAAATCGATACATAATATGACAAGCGTGAAAACGTGCAAAAGGATAGAATCCTGGCATAGATTCCTCTAAAACGCTTTCTGGATTGTAAGCATTAAATAAATGATAGCCTGTTTTCAGAAAACCATTTAAATTAGAAGCATATAAATGCTTGTACATAATTATTGTGTTGGCCCAAAGTTCATCTTTGGCATAAAAAGGAAGAATAGGCGAAATATTTTTCAAAAAATGATTTTCAACTACATCGGCATAGTAGCTTTGCAACTCTTGCATATCGACCCACAACGTAAAAAAAAGCTTCCTCATATTTTCGTCGCGAGAAATACTTGGAATCAACGCCAAGCGAGCATGTTTGTCGTTTTTGATTGCTAATCCAATTGTAGAAACAACATTCCAAGCCAAATCCCAAGTATCTGTATCATTCAAATAATCCAACAAAGCAGGGGCATGCCTCTTGAAATAGGCAATTACTGGGTCGAATGCTCTATATTCAATACAACTTTGGAGCAACAACATTTCGTTATCACTACCAATCAAATTGGTATTGGCCGATTTTTCTGCAAAAGCTACATGCTCCATTTCGGCTTTGTGCGATAGTTCGAATTGTTGCCAATTTCCAAAGCCAACATATTCGGCAAGCGAGTCGAGTGTAAACAAAGATGGTCGGTGTTTGTTAGGAATCACACGAAAAAGACGAGCAATAGTGAAATCGGAAACAACAAGTCTTTGTTTTGCTTGCAATTCTGCGGAAAGCAAACGGCAATCGGCAATGGTTGTGAAAGATATATTTGCTTTTCTCCTCACTTCGTCGAGAAGTTTTTGCAGCAATAAAGCTGGAATATCAGGAGCAAAAGCAGGCATTTTTTCAACTGTTAACTGGTCAAATTTAGTGCTTTTTCTGAAAACCAAT
>DYON01000115.1 GCA_020720525.1 Acetofilamentum sp. | reverse complement strand
AATAATTGTAGCCAGGTTTTAAACTGTAGTTTTCGGTTGACCAAACAATTTTTCCATTGTTGTCGGACAATTGAATGTTAGCTGTCATGCCTGCCGAAACATACATTACCAAGTCTATTTCTTCACTAAATGGATTGGGGTTAGCCATTAGGCTGTTGTTATTGCCAGGTTGTTCAAATTCGCCACCGCTAAGAATCATGTGTGCAATAACAAGACTAGGCACTCCATATCCATACATGCTATCGGGCATCGAGTAGCGACTCGAACTTTGCTTTATCGATTCAATAACTTGCATGTTATTGAATGTTGGATTGGCCTGCCAAAGACAAGCAACAGCACCTGCCATCACTGGCGAGCTAAACGAAGTTCCATTGCCTGGATATACGCCATCCGAACTAGAAACCACAAAAGTACCTTGTCCCTGTGCACAAACAGTTGGTTTCACTTGCCCATCGGCGCTAGGTCCAAGCGACGAAAAATAGGCAATATTGCCATACGAGTCAACGGCACCAATGGTTAGAATGCTGTCGGCATCGGCAGGAGCGCTAATATAACGCCACGAATCGTTGCCGCTGTTGCCAGCACTATTAACAACAAGAATTCCTTTAGATGCTGCAATATCGGCACCACGTGATACACGGCATGTGTTTCCATCCATTTGATTGTAGGTATGACTGGTGGCAGGGTCGTCGAATTGTGTATAACCAAGCGAGGAATTGATTACATCGGCTCCAACACTATCTGCAAACTCGGCAGCTGCAACCCAGTTGTCTTCTTCAATCACATACTCAGAGCTGGCATCTTCCGATCGAAGAAGCCAATACGATGCGTGAGGAGCAGTGCCAACAAGAGAGCCAGGAACATTTCCAGCCATTGTTGAAAGAACCGACATTCCATGAGTTGATTCTTCGAAAAGATTGTTGCCTGGATTTACAAAATCTTTGTGCCCGAGTAAGCGTGCCGAATTGTGTAAACTGTCGAACATTGAAAGCTGATCGACATGGTAAAATCCAGCATCGAGAACGGCAATCACCATTCCTTCGCCCATATAGCCAAGCCCGTGCAGATAATCTACCCCCAGCATATTGGCCTGATTGAAACCATTGCCGTAATCTAACAATATTCGTTGGTGCAAATTGTTGTTGCTTTCTAAAGCCTCAATCGATGCATTTATTCCAGCTTCAAGTAGCCCATCAAATGAATTGCCGCCTCTTTCTTTAGTTTTCTTTTTTTTCTGTTGCAACCAAGGCTTAATTTTCTCTACACCAGAAACATAGCTTAATGCTTCAATAGTAGGAATAATGCTGGTGTCGGTAACCAAAATCACGGCTGTATTGAACCATTTCGATTTGTTGAAAATGATTGCTCCTGTTGCTGAAACGCCGTCAAGATAGGTTTGATTAACCGGAATATCGTTGTCGGTAATGGAAATGCCTTGATGCGTGCGACGGTCGATTGCTCGCTGCGAAAGAAATGCCTGCGGGCTGTTGACGGAATAGGTCGATCCGTTTTTGTTGGCAAACTGAACCCTATACATGGCTCCGTAGGTTTGAGCTTCTGCAGATACAATGCAGAAGAAAATCAAAACAATTGATGTTATTAGCTTCATGTGATTGTTAATTGTGTCCGTATTCGGTTAATTCGTAGGTGTAATCGACTCCCGAAACTACTGTTCCAGTAACGAATTCTTTACCTACATCTCTAAATTTCTTATATATCATCCCGATGTGTCGGGCGTAAATTTCGGTCTCGTCTTTCTCATTAATGAGATTGTTTATTGGGCTTTTTAGAACAATCGTAACTGTTGAATCGAACGATAGTGTTCCTATTGAATAAAAGCCATCAATGTTTTCGTACTCTAAAATCTGCGCATCCATATCGTTGAAGGCATTTCCATCCCACTCGGTACTGGTGCGGATAGGGAAAGCCAACTTTACAAAACGAACATTTTCTTCGAATTTTTCAGCTCTGAAATTGTTGAGGCACGAATACCAAACATCGCGCAAATACCAATTGGTGGTATCGGCCATTTTTACCCAACGCTCAATGCGAATACATTTGCGACCTTGCGAATCGGTGAAATATGAGTCGTAAATCTCTTTTAGTTGGAAAGTGGTATTGAATGTGGAATCTAAAAAATCGTCGTAGAATGTTGAATCGACATCGTAAATGCGATAATCGCCTGGAATGTATGGAAAAAAGCTGTATCCCAAATCTTCGGGGGGCAAATCTGTGTCTTTCTTGCAGCTGGTTGCAACAACAGCAGCTATCAAAAGCATTAGCGATATGTATTTAGCGATGTTCACTATTGTTCAAAAATACAACAATTTTTAATATCCGTCGTATCGTGGGTCGTGAATGCCATTGTCGGGCGAAGTTTTTCCCTTATTTTGTTGTTCAATTTCAGATTCTTTTCTTCTGATTTCTTCAGGATCTTTGTCTTTTTGAAATACTTCACGAGCTACCACAACACCATCTTTAAATGTTTCTTTCACAATGGGCTTGTTCTGTTCGTCGTAAGTGGTCCAATCGCCTGAACGCAAATTGCTGATATACGTTCCCGAAGTGAAAATAATCCCATTGGGTTGGTAAAAAGCAAAAGGTCCATTGCGCTTTCCTGCTGCATACATTCCTTTTATTTTAACAATATTTCCAGAATAATACTGTATATAAAGTCCTTCGCGCTCGCCATTTACGTAGGTGCATTCTTCGAGTTTTCCACCATCGGGATATAACGATTTGCTGCTTCCGTTTTTAATGCCATTTTTATATTCCACTTCGGCAATCACGTGGTCGTAGCCATCGTAATTGAGCCAAACTTCTTCGCGTTTTTGGTTGATATGCATCCCCTCGGACATTTTGGCTCCAGATGGGAAATACATTATCGTTTGTGTCAGTGTGCCATTTTTGGAATAGGTGGTTCGTGCTTTGATGTTTTTAGAAACATAATAATAAATGAATTCGCCCACCGGTACGCCATGTTCGAAATGTCCTTCGTATTTGAGAGTATCAACGTCGTATTTTTTCCAGTAGCCATGTTTTTTTCCACTGGCGTCGAGCAGGTTGAGTGTGTCGGTTGGATTTTGGGCTGCAACACCTGTTGCAATAAATGCCACTACCAAAAATAAAGCAAAAGTCGTTTTCATATTCTTCCTGATTATTATAGATTAACGACAATAGCGTTCAAATCTTTTATAAAGTCGAAAAAAGATGGATAAGCAACATCAAAAAGCTCTTTGCTAACATCCATTTCTTCGGGCATACCTACAAAAACAGCTTTCATTCCCAATGTGCGGGCAAATTCCATATCGGTTGCCGAATCGCCAATCATAACCGAATGTTTGAATCTTATTTTGGGAAAATCTTTGGTTGCTGCTATAGCCATACCTGTGTTGGGCTTGCGCATCAAGTGGTTGCTGTTGGCCAAATATGGACTGAAATACACTTTGTCGATTCGCCCATGATTCTCTTTTACTTTCGATATCATGAAATCGTGTATCTGGTTCAAAGAATTTTCATCCATCAGTCCCTTCCCAATTCCTTGTTGGTTGGTAACAATGATAATTTTAGAGAAAATCTTGTCGGCGGTTGCAAACGACTGCAAAACACCTGGTAGAAACTCAAATTCGTCAACCATCATTATATAGCTACCAATTCTACGACGATTCACAACCCCATCGCGGTCGAGAAACAAAGCCCACGTGTTGTTGATATCCCACTGTTGAATGATGTCGATATTTTTCTTGCTTTGTTCCATGTTACGTAGGCGGCTTATTTTTGAGTTGCGAAAATTTCCGATTCGACGAGTTCACAAATAATGTGCCCGATTAATATATGCGATTCCTGTATGCGAGGAGTTACTTTCGAGGCTACATTGATGCACAAGTCGGCTTCGGTTCTGAGTTCGCCTCCGTCGTTGCCGGTGAGCACAATTGTAAAAACATCCATCATTTTGGCCATTTTAATTGCTCTTACAACATTTGACGAGTTGCCCGAAGTAGAAAGACCAATGAGTACATCGCCCTGACGCGTTTGTGCTTGAACCATGCGGCTGAAAATATCGTCGAAGCTAAAATCGTTCGAGACAGCTGTGAGATAAGATGTATTTACCGAAAAAGCTTCGGCAGGAAGTGGTGGTCGGTTGAGAAAAAAACGACCTGTAAACTCGGCTGCAATATGCTGAGCATCGGCGGCACTGCCTCCGTTTCCGCAAAGCCATAAGTGATTTCCGTTTTTGAATCGGTCAACCAATATTGAGACAGACTTTGATATAGCCGCTAAAACGCTTTCGTCGTTAAGCAATTGTTGCTTAACTGATATCGATTCGGCTATCCGTTTTTCAATGATGGACTTATTTTTCATCTTCGAGGTTGAGTTCTTCCTTAATAATATATTTGTTGCGGTCGGGGGTTGCACGACCAATCATTTCGGCCAAAAAACCACCAATAAACAATTGCGAACCAATAACCATGAAAAGCAAGGCGAGGTAAAAAATTGGCAGCTCTGTCATTCGGTGCATATCGTTGAAAATCTTCTCGAAAGCTAAATATCCAGCAATGGCAAAACCTGCCAAAAACAGGATGCCTCCCATCGAGCCAAAAAAGTGCATCGGACGTTTGCTGAATTTACCAACAAACATAATGGTAATCAAATCGAGCGGACCACGAATGAAACGACTGATGCCGAATTTGCTGGTTCCATATTGCCGCTTGCGGTGTTGAACAACTTTTTCGCCAATTTTGGCAAATCCTGCCCATTTGGCAATTACAGGCAAGTAGCGGTGCATTTCGCCGTAAACTTCAATATTCTGAATCACCTCGTTGCGATAGGCTTTAAGCCCGCAATTCATGTCGTGCAGCTTTACTCCGCTTAACTTGCGGGTAGCCCAGTTGTAGAGCTTGCTTGGAATATTTTTGGTAAAAGTATTGTCGTAGCGCTTCTTTTTCCAGCCCGAAACAAGATCGAAATTGTTTTCGATAACCATTTTATACAAGCCTGGAATTTCGTCGGGACTATCTTGCAAGTCGGCATCCATGGTGATAACAACATCGCCCTCGACCTTTTCGAATGCGGCTTGCAATGCTGCCGATTTTCCGTAATTGCGGCTGAAACGTATGCCTTTGATGTTTTTGTTGTTGCTACGCAATTCTTTGATTGCTTTCCACGAATGGTCGGTGCTGCCATCATCGATGAAAAAAATCTCGTACGAATATGCGTTTTCGAGCATAACTCGTTCAATCCATGCCGCAAGTTCGGGCAGGCTTTCTTGTTCGTTGAGCAAAGGTATTACTACTGAAATATCCATCTTAAATGGCGTTAATATTGTCTTCGAAGCGGTCTTTCTTTTTTGCAATAAGCGCTGTGAGGCCAGAGATAACGGCAGTGCTAGCAAATAAAAATATGAGGGTAGTTGTCAGGGAGGAAAGCTCAAAATTTTGAATGCTGTGGAAGCCATCTTGCAAACTTTTCATCACTTCAGGATTGTTATCGGTTTGCTCGGCCATTTTGAACATCATTTCCTGATATTTCGCAACATAGTATTCATTATCAACTACATGTATCAAAAGCAAACTAGTAACATTGCTGAGAAAAGATGCTGCGAAAATTACAATCGATGTAATCAACCATGTATTAAGAAACGAAATTTGATGTGTCTCTATTTGTTTTCTAACTGTCGAAATGGCAAGAAAAGTAAACGTTACCAATGTTCCAAGTGTAATAAGCAGCGATAGCAAACCCTGCACTGGCGAAAACATACTTATTTCCAATAGATAAGCCAACAATGTGTAACCAACCAAAATGCTGGCGGCGTACAAACCATTTTTAATAATTGATTTTTTTATAATCTCTTTCATTTTTGGCAGATTGATTTGCAAAAATAAGCAATATTTTGGTTCAGTGTTGGAGTAGTAGAAAATGGTGCGATGCAATTTAACTGGTCTTATTTTAATGTTTTCTTTAATTATTCAATAACAAATTCACCATTTTGCTCCTTTTTAATGCTGTGTTCAACAGTCATCCATGGTTTTGTTGCATGTTTCGTTTCAAACAACTCAAGCGAATATGTCAATCGTGGATAATTAATGTATTTAACCGATATTCCATGTGCGAAATCGTCGGCAATTGATATCGGAAAATATCTTTCCGACAAGTTGTAAAACTCTTTCATGGCTTCAATTACTGTGTCGGGATTGTTATCGAGTTGCTTTTTGCTAATATCCAACTGGCAAGTGAGCTTTTTACCATTGAAGTTGTTGTCGGTAGGAAATTCAACATGTCTTGTAGGCTCATCTATTATATCGTTCACGGGCTGTGTCTTTGCTTTGGAAATATCTTTTTCATTCATGGTAAGGGAGTCTGATTTTTCTTCAATTGTGATGGTGTTCGTTGAATCCGAAATTGAATCGGTATTGTTTGAATTATTCGTTTTTCTCGAATTGTTGTTGCTGCAAGCAAAGCCAAATATTGCTAAAATCGAAAATATGATGATTGGTTTCATGATTTAATTTCAAATGACAGGATGTTGTTAATTGAATCAAATTGGATTGTCAATAAATCATTGTTGTTCATACACTCTAAACCTTCTTTATACAACAATGCTTTTGTCTCGTCATTAATATTGTCAGCTCCTAATGAGCCTGACTTTGGATGAATATACAGCAAGTACACTTTTTCTTTATCAGGAACAACGATATAATACAGCCTAAATCCGCCTCTTCCACCTAATCGTTTTTTAACATAAGGTATTGGACAAGAGCCATTTAATTTTGTGCCCGATAAAACGTCCGAAACGTTCTTGTCAAATAGATAATTATATAGTAAGTCATTTACTGACCTATAAGACTTGTTAGAAAGAAAATTGTTGTATTCCTTAAAAAATCGTTTTGTGCAAAAAACATCCATTAAGCAATCAATGATAATAGTTTTGTTGTTTCTGAAAAACTAGGCATTTGGGGAAGGTTGAAATATATAGATTCTAAATCCATATAAGACTCTTTTAATACATCAATCTGATATTTAAAATCTTTAACTTCTTCTTTAGCAATCCCTTTTTGTCTTATTTTTGCCATGTTAATATATTGACGAATAAGTGTTGAATGCAAGTCTTTTGCAATTGAAATTATGTCATTTATTTTCATTAGGCATTTATCGTCTAGCCCTTCATGATTTACTCGCCAAGTAAACTCTTCGAATTTATCATTAAGACGAGTAATTGTTTCCGTATTCTTCGAAAGTGCTTTTTTAAAATCTAATACAGTATCTAAAAAGACATTAATTTGATGCTCAGAAAGAATTGAACTTCTTTTTTGATTAAAAGAAAGTGTCCTTACATCCTCGTAGGTTTGATTAATCACCTCATTGCTTGAAACAAAGCTCATGTTGCTATTAGTTGATTTTAAAACAAAAGTAAAACAATTTTTGAACTATCAAAGGTAACGCCAATTTTTCTCAATTATTACGCAAAAATACTTGTTTTCAAGCTGTTTTATAATGGAAACGCGCTGAAAAGACATGGCGTTCACGACTTATTGCTCATTATTACAAAGATAGCAATAAAAATCAATAGGTGCTGACAAAAAAGTTGCCAACACCTATTTTATTTGGGAAATGAACAGGAATAATGGTTGATTCTGTTAGAAAATTCACATTCATAAGCTGAAACAATTACCGATAGAAAATTGGAATTAGAGAGCTGATGCAAGAAGCACAATCAGCACACCTGTTGCAACAAGAAGTGCAATCCCAGTAACGAGGCTAAAAAAAGCAAACCCCTTTCCCCTGTATTTTCCAGGATTCTTTTTGATTTTACCTAAGCTAATAGCGCCAAAAATTATCCCAATTAAACCACCAACAATTCCAAACAGTGGAGAGGCTAACAGCAAAATAGGTATGGAAAAAAGAGTTATGATAAAGCCTGCAATACCAAGCGCCTCAACCGTCGTATTCTCTTTAGAAACAACTTTTTCATTTTGAGTATCAGCAGAGAAAACATCTTTTTGACCGTTAACATATTTCACGAAAAGAACATCACTCTTTGAAATAGAGTAAATGGGTCCATCAAGATTTTCACACTTTTTATACTTAATCTCAGTGCTTGTTATTTCATGAACTTTTGCGGATATTTCATCGCCATTTTTTAATACGATTAAATCACAGTCCTCATTTTTTTCTGATGAGTTTAATACATTGGCTATTTTAACAGTTGGGTTGTTTTTGCCTATAACTTTGGCAATCTCAATTTTTCGATATCCATGCTCAAGCA
>DYON01000452.1 GCA_020720525.1 Acetofilamentum sp. | reverse complement strand
TAAGAATGGTCAAATTGTGATGGGCCGCACTCATGGCAGCTTCCCACACACTTCCTTCTTGAAGTTCGCCGTCGCCCATGATGCAAATCACCCTCGAATCAATTTTCTGCTGTCGCAGACCCAAAGTCATTCCAACAGCAACTCCAAGTCCTTGCCCAAGCGATCCCGACGAGATTTCGATTCCTGGCAAACCGTGGTCGCGTCCCGGATGACCTTGCAGGCGGCTGCCAAGTTTTCGGAGAGTGAGCAATTCGTCTTTGGCAAAATAGCCAGCTTCGGCAAGTGTGGCATACAGCACCGGCGCTACATGCCCAATGCTCAATATAAGGCGGTCGCGTTCAAGCCATTGTGGGTCGGAACTACGATGCTTCATGGTTCGAAAATACAATACCGTAAACACATCGACCAGCCCAAGCGAACCACCAAGATGACCACTACCAGCTGCTTCGAGCGAACGAATTACACTTTCGCGTATCGAAATTGCTTTGTTGCGAAGGATGGAAAGATCGTCCATAATTTGTGGTTTTTAGTGAAACAAATGTACGGAAAACATGCAAATCAATCAGTTTTAAACTAAAATTATTGCACAACTTCTTGATATGTTGTTTCTTTGCAACATAGATTTCAGAAAAATCGGGTGGAGCAAGAATTATCACCTATTTGTATCGACAAGCCGAAACTGTTTATTCACTTTCTATTTTTCGAAACCAGCCACAAATACAATTCTTCCACTTTGATGCGAGCCCAAGGGGTTTTGCGTAGGAAAGTAAGGCTCGAGTTGAGGCTTGGATTTTCCTTGAAACACCTGATTCTGATTTTTTCGCTTAGCTCGTCCCAGCCATAATAATCAATCAGATATTCGAGTATCATTTTCAGCGTAATGCCGTGTAGTGGGTTGTTTGGTTGTGTGGGTTCGTTCATAGATGCAAAGATAAGCATATAATATTTCTTTTTCTTTAATGCTTGCAATTAACAAAATGTTTTTATCTTAGCAACCACAAATCGGAAAATGCAAACTGCTTTTGAAATATTAAAACCACTCATTTATCTCCAATATGCTTTGCATTTGGACAGTAGCATTTTTTCGAGCTCGTTTTGGAGAAATTATTTCCGCTCAACTACCACTACGACCACCTCTATTTTTCAAAACCACCATTTTGCTTTTACTACGACCAGTTGCTTCAATGGCATTTATTCATTCTCAAACACAATTCAATCGCCTAATATTCAATCTTTTGAACTCTCTCATTCGTCTTCTTTGTATGGCAACTACTACTATTCTACGATGAGTAAATTGTTGGATTTTGGGGACTACTACCCATTCGGTAGCTTGCAGCCAGACCGAAATTGGAACTCCGCAACCTACAGATTTGGTGCTGCTGGTGGGCAGGAAAAAGATGATGAAATATCGGGACCCAGCAACAGTTATACAGCCGAATATTGGCAATACGATAGCCGCCTTTGCCATCGTTGGAGTGTTGACCCGATGAGTGATATGTATCCGAGTATGAGCCCGTATATGTATGTA
>DYON01000451.1 GCA_020720525.1 Acetofilamentum sp. | reverse complement strand
TTTTTATACCTTTGTTTCCATAAATAAACACACAAAGCCATGAAAAATCTGTTATTAATTGTTTTTATGTTTGCTGCATATCTGATGACCTCTGCGCAACTAACCTACGAAAAGCGCATCGAATTTGAGCTTCGCAATGGTTACGGTAGCGAGACTATTTATGAATCGAAACTGGGTTGTTTTGTGCTTGAGTCCACAGCCGATGACGATGTGGATGGCATGGTGGAAGTGAAATACGATCTTTATAATAAAGACCTGGAGCTCGAAAAGACCGAATCGATCAATATTCCCGAGAATATGAAGTTTGATGAACGGTACTACAACGACGAGTATATTTTCAATTGTTATAAAAACAAAAAACGCGAGTTTCTGATTATAGGTGTGAGCATGCTCGACTTGTCGGTTTCAAAAACCACAGGTGTTTTGCCTTTTAAGACAAACATTAAAGACATGAAAGTGTTGGGCGATAATGCCTATTTTTATGCATCCATAAATTTGGTTCCATTTATTTACAAAGTCGATTTGTCAAATGGTAAAGCTACCAGTATTCCTATTGTGGCTGGAGCCTATAATCCCAAAAAACTTAGCGTCGATAATTATCAGATTTTAGAAAAGTCGAAGGAAATATTGGTGCTCATTCGGGCAAAAGTAAAAAAGGGAGTATATGAGACTTATTTGATGCGCATTGACAATGATGGCAATGTTGACAAATCTATGAAATTATCTGGTGTAGGCGACAACAACGTCACTGCGATATCGGGTTGTCGCGTTTCGGATACGAAAATGATTTTCACTGGCACTTATTCAAAAGACAACTTGATGTCGGAAGGGCTGTTTTTTGCCGAAATGGAAGATGGTGCCATGTCATATATTCGTTATTACAACTTTCTTGACCTCAAAGATTTTTTGTCGTATTTGTCTGAAAAAAAACAGGCGAAAATCGAAAAAAAGAAGGACAAAAAAGAAGCACAAGGAAAAGAATTTGCTATTGACTATTATATTGCCGACCACGATGTAGTGATTTTGGACGATGGATATATTTTCTTGGGAGAAGCCTATTATCCAACCTATCGCACTGAAACTTACACCACCTATGTGAACGGACATCCATCCACTTCGTATCGAACTGTTTTCGATGGTTATCAATATACACATGCAGTTGTAGCTAAGTTTTCTAAAGAAGGCGAAATGATGTGGGATGTCTGTTTCGAAATGTGGCCAGGGTACAAACCATTCTACGTGAAGCGCTTCATTGCCATTTCGGATCAAACCGCCAGCAGCATCAGCATGGTGTTCACTTCTGGAAATAGCATCGTATCCAAAAGTGTCGATTTTGATGGCAACATCATCAACGATCGCAAATGGGACATGATGGAAACAGGGCAAGAAGGCGACAAAGCCAAATTAACCAATTCCAATATCGATTATTGGTACGAAAACTATTTTCTGGCTTATGGCAGTCAGGTAGTCAAAAATACTGAAGACAAGTCGAGACGCAAAGTGTATTTTGTGAATAAGATTGGGTTCTA
>DYON01000450.1 GCA_020720525.1 Acetofilamentum sp. | reverse complement strand
TGTCATGGTAGCAGCCTGACCTTTGAAAAATCCATATCCAGCCGAAACAATGCATGCAGCGCCCATTTTCCCCATTGAGGCTTTGTGTTTAAGTTCCTTTTTCCCGCGAATAAGAGCAGCAATGTTTTGAGCAGTAATTTTGCCTGTAACCCCCGAAGGCATTCCTGTTCGTGGAGGCGAAGGGAAAATGTCCATGCCCGAAGTACTTTTCATGGGTTTCGATATCGAATGAGGTGGTGCAAACGCAATGCCGATGGCGAAAATATTTTCGTATTCTGGATTGCGATATGTTTCGGGCCAATCGGAAACCTGAAAATCTTCGAATGCTTTTGCTGTATAATTGGCATCGACTTTCATGAAACCACTGGGGGCAAAAATTTTAGACGAAATATCTTCGCCAGCTTTATCGAATGCTTTCAAATCGACACCAGCAAAACCAGGCAGCAGCATAGCAAAATCGAATTCGGCCACATGTGCGCTCCCATCGAGCAGCTCGAAATGAGCAATTCCCTTTTCAAGCTTGGTAACACCAGCCCTTTTTATCCATTTTATTCCATATTCGGCCAAAATAGATTCGGTAAACTCCTTTGTGTGAATAATGTAGCCATTTCGTTTCACGAATGCGCCTCCCATTCCGAAATCGCCAAGCTCGTATTCGTTGGTTATCCAAGTAATCTCTATTTTGTCCAACAATTTTCTTCGTTTTGCTTCGAAAGCAACATTTAAGGCATATTCGAATGCAGCACCTTGACAGGTTGCTGTTGGGTGACCCGTTCCAATAAGCACTTTTTGATGCTCGCCTTTCTGTGCTTTTTCGAAAACTTCGCTCAATGCACCCCATGCTTCTTTTGCATGCGATGTTGAACAAACTGAATAGCTAAATTTGCCTGGGCCAAGTCCTTCGGTAGCAGCAAAATTCAGTTTAGGTCCAGTTGCGTTTACCAAATAATCGTATTCTACCTCAATGGTTTGGTCGCGTTTATCGTCCGAAGTATAAACAGCTTTCACAAAAGGTTTTTCGTGCCCATTGCCACCTTCTGGAAAAATATCGGTTCCTTTGGCTTGGTAAAATTCAATACCCCAGCGACGATACACTTTTTCAAGCCTAAATCGTACTTGGTCTTCGTTCATTCGACCAACACCAACCCAAATATTGCTGGGAATCCAGTAATAATAAGGGCTGGGACTAATCATAACTACTTTGTGCTTTTTGCCAAGGTAGCGCTGCAAAAATGCAGCTGTAGTATGACCCGCAATGCCAGCTCCCAATACAACTATCTGTGCCATAAAATTTTATTTCAAAGTCAAAAATATAAATTATTTTGGTAGTGAATTGCTTTTTTGAAAAATTTGTTTTCAATTCTAAATAATTTCGACATTAATTTTACAGAACTGTTTTTAATTCCTATTTTAAAATTGTAGAAATCTATATTTTTCTCTTGTTTGAGTCACCTCGATTTATGCAGAAAGAATAATATTACTACGTTAATTGACTGGTTTAACTACGAATTAACGAATCGAAAAGCGAAATACTT
>DYON01000114.1 GCA_020720525.1 Acetofilamentum sp. | reverse complement strand
GGTGGAATGTTCTGTTTGTGCCTAAGCGAGACTTTTGAGACAGCCTCCACGAATTGGGATGCTTATTCGTGGTGAAACATTCGATATAATTAGGAGGGGAAGTACGATGCAGAATAAAATAATTCGTTAATTCGTGGTTATTTTTGTTTTCGCTTTTAACAACGCATCGAAATGAAACTTGACAACTAAACACACAAATACAGATTAGAGCCAAAAACATTCATTATAAATCATTATTGTTCTATAAAGTTTTAAGTTACAATTTCTCGTCAGCAGGTTTAAAGAATTTTGTAGAAAACCGCTATTGTAGTTGAGAAGTTTTCAATTTTAGACCTTGATTTCTGCGGTTTTCGTACTTTTGCATTAATGATACAAAGCGAATTGCAACATATTCTTTCGAAACCTCTGAACAATGAATTAATTGGTTTTGAAGAAGCAGAATGGCTCTATGCCAACGCTCCCACCGAACAGCTTATGATTGCTGCGCACCAAATGCGTAAGAAATTGCACCCCAGCAATCATGTGAGTTGGATTATCGATCGAAATGTTAACATAACCAATGTTTGCATCACTGGTTGCCGCTTCTGCAATTTTAGCTGCTCAATAAACAGCGCCGATGCTTATGTAACCACTCGCGACGAATACCGACTGAAAATTGATGAGCTTTTCCGACTTGGGGGCGACCAACTTCTGCTTCAAGGTGGGCTCAATCCGGCGCTGAATCTCGATTTCTACACTTCGCTTTTTGCTTGGATGAAATCGGAATATCCCCTTTTAAAACTTCATGCGCTGAGTCCAGCGGAAGTCGATTATATTGCTCGAACCGAAAACATGCCACACCAAAATGTACTCGATGCGCTGGTGAAATCGGGCCTCGATAGCCTTCCGGGTGCTGGAGCCGAAATATTAAGCGACCGCGTTCGAAATATTGTTTCGCCTTCAAAAATAAGCAGCTATTCGTGGCTCGAAGTGATGCGCGTTGCACATCGTTTGGGATTGGTAACATCGGGCACCATGATGTTTGGACATGTTGAAACACCAGCCGAACGCATAGAGCACCTGATTCGAATCCGCGATTTGCAAAGCGAAAAACCCGACTTTGCGCCCGGTTTTGTATCGTTCATTCCTTGGCCTTTTTATGGCGATAACACCACTTTGCAAAAAAAAGGACTTGTGAAAGACTTCCCCAGCCCAATTGCGTATATCAGGCTTATCGCATTAAGCCGATTGTTGCTCAACAATATTCCCAATATTCAGGCTTCGTGGCTCACAGTTGGAAAAACCACAGCTGCTGTTTGCCTGTGGGCAGGAGCCAACGACCTTGGCAGCATCATGATTGAAGAAAACGTGGTTTCGTCGGCCGGTGCAGCATACCGACTCGATGCCAACGAAATGCAACAACTCATTGTTGGGTCGGGCTTTGTTCCACGAAGGAGAAATCAGGATTTTTCGTAGAAAATTTGCTTATGTGTGCGCACCTGCCCAGATAACCCTCACAGGGTTATAAACCCTGTGAGGGTTTAGCGGGTTGTGTTTAGCAAATCTGTCTATTATTTCACTCAGCCAAAGGCAAATCAACCTTGAATGTAGTTCCGCTGTTTTCAACCGACACAAAGGTGATTTTTCCGCCAAACCCATCCACAATATTTTTCACCATGGCCAGTCCAAGACCTGTTCCCGACGATTTGGTAGTGAAATTGGGTTGAAAAATTTTCTTTTGCAAATCGGGCGAAATACCAATTCCATTATCGCTAACAATAACTGTTGCTATGCCTTTTTCGCTTTTGAGCGACACATCAACATTTCCGCGTCGGCCAACCACAAAAGCTTGTTGAGCATTCTTAATCAAGTTGTTGAAAACACGAAGCATCTGACTTTCGTCGGCCATAACATAGAGCGCTGTATCGGGAATATGTAGGCTAATGTCGTATTCTTCGCTTCGGTACAGAGTAACCACACTACCCAGAACATCGTTGATGCAAATGCGAACCACAGTCGATTCGGGCATTTTGCCAAAATTCGAAAATGCCGTTGCAATATCGCTGAGGCTATCAATTTGTTCGGTCATGGTTTGTGCAAAACGCTTCAGCCGTTCATCGAAATCGGCGGCTTTATCGCCCCATGCTTTTTCGAGATATTGAGTGCTGAGTTTCATGGGTGTGAGCGGATTTTTGATTTCGTGAGCCACTTGTTTGGCCATTTCGCGCCAAGCCATTTCGCGCTCATTGCGTGCCAGCAATTCGGCTTTGAAAGCCAGCTCTTCAATCATCCTGTTGTATTCAAACACCAAGTCGCCAATTTCGTCGCGGCGTTTCCAGAGAATTTTTTCGTTAGTTGTTCCCAATTTAATGGTTCGCAACTTGTCTTTAATCATGCGCAATGGATGCGTAACGTAGTTGCTGAGCAATATGGTTATGAGCACTGTAAATAAAATAATCAGCATGTAAATATTGATGAAAGTGCTGATAAATGAAGAAATCTCCCGGTTGAGTTCGTTGCCTCGAGCAAAAAATGGGAGATTGAGGTAAGCAATCACGCTGTTGTTGCTATTTCGGACAGGAATATAAGCCGAAAGAAAATTCATTTTCCCAATTGTTTCGGTTTGCAGCAAAAACGAATTGTTTTGCAACGAAAGTCCGTTGAAGGCTTGAGCATCCATTCTGTCGGAAACCAGTTGCTTTTCGAAAATTTGTGGACGGGTGGTCGATAGAAGTCTTCCGTCGAGTGAATAAATGTTGAGGTCGGTGAAAAATACACGACTAAACTTAAGCAGCAATTCGGTTAAATATACTTCGTCGTTGTTCGAAAGTTCGTTGTATTCGTTGAGTTTATGCTCGAGTTCAACAATAAGCGAATGTGCCTTTTCGCTCACAATTTCATCGTTTTTGTTTTTATTGAGACTGCTCAAATTGAAAACAGCAATAATACCAGCAACAAAGAAAATAACCAAAATAATGAGTACAATCATCCACTGCAATCGCGAGGAAAACGTTGTGGCTAAGCGAATTCGAAATCCAAACACTTTGCCTGTGCTTACCACAAAAAGCAGCGACAGCAACCCAAAAAACAGAAGTATATAGCTAAAAGGTGCTAAAAAAGACGAGAAATTTCGATCGTTCTGTGTTAAAACGAGCACCAAGTTGTCGGAAACTTGGCTGCGAAAATGCACCTGTCCCCCTTCGTGATACACAATTTCGTTGGGCATGGCTTTGAAGAGCATGCTCATTCGGGTTGGATAATTATATTTGCCGTATCGCGAAATGAGGAGGTCGTCGAGATACCTTGCATACGAAATTCCGGTTGGGATTGTCTTAATACCACTGTTAACATCTACCAGCAAATCGGGATATCCAAGTCCTTTTTCGTAAGAAGCTGGAATGAGTTCGGCAAATATGGACGAAGAATCTTTGCCGTTGTTAAGCTCAATGGTGCATAAATAGTAACCCCGTCCAGAACCATCGTTGATAAAAACAACTTCGTCGGCAAGAGTCGGAATGCCCATTTTAAAAGCAATATCACCAAAAAAGTCGATGCAGCTTACGGCCGTATTGGCAGGTTGAACAATAATATCTTCGTCGGCATGGCACCAAGTAACTTGTAGTAAATACTGATTTAGATAGCCATCAAAATAGTTGCGTTTGAGATATTGGGTGATGTTGAATCCTCTGTCTTTTTTGTAAGGATTGTTGAGCAGGAAAGTATCGGAAGCAATATTGGGAATCACATCGCCAAGGATGTCTTCGGTAAGTGGGTCTTGCTCGGTTGCCAAATTGAGCGATAGCAATTTCATTTGGTCGTTTTGCTTTTGCGATACTGCTTCGTTGAGAGCAAAAGTGGTGAGCCCAGCTGCAAAAATGAGATTTAAAATAAGATATACAGATTTGTTGCTGTAGAAATAGCGCGAGAAAACAAATTGCATAACTAGTAGATACAATGCCACAGGCAAAAACATACTCATTCCAATTCCAACAAGCCAAGCTGCTATAGTAGCAATAATAATAAATGCAATTGAAACAGCAAACCATGTTTTAAAGCGCAACCGCAACCTGCCAACAAGCGAAATCATGAGATAATGCAACAGAATAACGGAGCAAAAAAGCAAAAATAGCGTGAAGAATATAAAAACCGAACGAAGATCGAATGTGAGAATATCGTTGAAATCGAAATTGACCGATGTGTTGAACAAAAATCCTGAAATACCACTAATGATAAAGCAGGCTAATGCCGATGTGGCAATAAAGGTTAAAAATAGAAAAAGCACTCTGAACCACAATTGCTGTCGTTTTTTCCCTGCAAAAAGAAGCAATTCGCGACTAAAAAACGTGACATATACAATTAGAACGAAAGAATAGAGAAGCAAAGGAGTGAGATGTGTAAAGCGGCTCGAAAAGGCAAAAAACGCAGGGTTGTTGATGCTCAAAGGCATATAGGCCTGCATCGAGAGAACAGTTTCGCCAATAAAAAACAAGATCATCGGAAAAACAAGCATCGACAAAAGACGCAGCCAGTTTTTATTTCTAAAAACAGCTTGCAGTGTCATCAATCGGTAAAAAGCAATAGCAGCTAAAATGAGTGATAGAAATATAAGAAAGACTATTTTCAGCTCTTTTTCTGGCGAAAACGATTCTTCTTCGGGAGTCCAAACCAATCCAATTGGGCTGTTTATTCCTGAAACCACAATGGATGTATCGGGGTGAGAGGTGTCGGATGCCAATGCAAAAGGACAATCGGAGCAAATGTTGGGTTGAACCTCGTCGGGTAAATAGCTGTTTCGATAGAAATATCGACTTTCGATTAACGACATGGCCATCGCTGTATAGCTTCCCGTTTTTTTGCTTTTTACCAAGTAAAAACCATTACCATTAAAGACAATGGTGTCGGTAATGCTTGAGTTGGGAAAAAATCCAATTGGAGCACTGTTGTTGCTCCAAAAAATAAGCGAGTCGTTTTGCGATATCAACAAGGTACTATGTTGTTGTTGCGTTCTATATGCAAACGATTCAACGTTGAGAAGCGAAAATGGGTCTTTTAAAAAGGCTGGATTAAGTGCAAATCCAAGAAGAGAATCGACTTCGGTTGACAAAGAAGCTATATTTTTGCTAAACTCTTTAATCGATTTTTCGCGATCGCGTTGGTTGGAAAGAGGATATCGTACCACCGAAAACAGAATGGCAGTTGCAGCAATAAGCAACAACCACGCAAGATATTTTTTCAAGAGTTTTAAGATCATAAAACTGAAATACTCAAGCAACTGTGAAATGCAAATGTAGGAAAAAAGCTATTGAGGTGTACATTTCTATTTGATATAAGAGGCGAGTATAAAAAATATGAAATAGAAGTGTAATACGCTTATCGTAAATAGATTAAAGTAAAATGCTGTTTTTGTAATATGTTTATTATCAGCCAATTGGTCTTGTCGATGAGTGCCTTGCGCTATCACGCGCTGCGTGACTTTCTGCGTTATTACCTTTTAGTCTGGATTCAACGGATTCTTCCAACTTCCCCTTTTGGCAATTTCATTTTGCTATCACTTTGTATTTCATAAACTGCTCACATATAATATGTTGCCAATTTAGAATTATTCTATTTTAATTGAAAAATTAGTATTACATTTGTAAAAATTTTTAACGCACCAACTAAAAACAGAGTTTTATGAAAAAAGCATTTGCACTCCTTGGCGCATTGGTAGCCACCCCTCTTTTTTCGATGGCTGGAGAGGCCGATTTGGCAATTCCCGATGGCGTAAAGGAACAAAACATTTTATATTGGGGGTTTCTGATTACCCTTGCAGGCTTCATGTTTGGTCTTTATCAGTTCATCAAGGTAAAAAAACTAAGAGCTCACAATTCGATGCTTGATGTGGCCAACGTGATTTTTCAGACCAGCAAAACCTACTTGCTTCGCCAGGGCAGGTTTTTAGCTATTCTTTTCGTGTTTATCGGTACCGCTGTAGGGTTTTATTTTGGCTTTTTATCGAATGCCGAATATGGTCTTGGTGGTGTAGCTATGATTCTTGGCTGGACTGTGATTGGGATTTTAGGATCTTACGCTGTAGCGTGGTTCGGAATCAGAATGAATACTCTTGCCAACGCGCGTATGGCTTTTGCCTCGCTCGAACGCAAACCACTTAAGCTTCTCAATATCCCATTGAATGCAGGTATGAGTATTGGCGTTGTGCTCATCAGTCTCGAGCTTACTATTATGCTCATTATTCTGATGTTTGTTCCAGGCGAATATGCCGGAGCTAGCTTCATTGGATTTGCTATTGGCGAATCGCTTGGCGCTTCGGTGCTACGTATTGCTGGTGGTATTTTTACCAAAATTGCCGATATCGGATCCGATTTGATGAAAGTGATTTTCAAAATCGGCGAAGACGATCCTCGCAATCCTGGTACCATTGCCGACTGTGTTGGCGATAATGCTGGCGACAGCGTTGGCCCAACCGCCGATGGTTTCGAAACTTATGGCGTAACTGGTGTTGCCCTCATTTCATTTATCCTTTTGGCTGTAACCAGTGTCGATTATCAGGTGCAATTGCTCACCTGGATTTTTGCCATGCGTATTTTGATGGTTATTACATCTGTGTTTTCGTTTGGAATCAACAATGTTATTAGTAAAGCTCGCTATCACAATTCCGACGATCTCGATTTCGAAAAACCCCTTACCTCGTTGGTTTGGATTACTTCTATTGTTTCTATTTTGGTAACTTTTGCTGCAAGTTATATTCTAATTGGCGATTTGCCCAATCAACTTTGGATGACGCTCAGTATTATCATTTCGGCAGGTACGCTTGGAGCAGCTCTGATTCCAGAGTTTACCAAATTGTTTACCAGTCCTAAGTCGGCACACGTTCAAGAAGTTGTTGAATCTTCGCGCCGTGGTGGTGCTTCGCTCAATATTTTAGCTGGACTTGTTGCCGGAAACTTCAGTGCTTTTTGGAAAGGTCTTGTGTTTGTTGCTCTGATGGCGACTGCATATTTTGCCAGTACCTATAGCCTCGATACATTAATGGTGTATCCATCTATCTTTGCCTTTGGTCTTGTGGCTTTTGGCATGTTGGGTATGGGACCTGTTACCATTGCTGTTGATAGCTATGGACCTGTAACCGACAATGCACAGTCTATTTACGAGCTGTCGCTTATCGAAGAAGTTCCCAATGTGAAAGAAGAAATTGAAAAAGATTTTGGATTCACTCCCGATTTCGAAAAATCGAAACACTATCTCGAAGCAAACGATGGCGCTGGTAATACTTTCAAAGCCACTGCCAAGCCTGTGCTTATTGGCACTGCCGTAGTGGGTGCTACAACTATGATTTTCTCACTGATTTTACTCATTAAAGGTTCGTTGGGTATTGAGCCCGAAACCATTCTGAATGTGTTGAATCCTTATACTATTTTCGGCTTCCTTCTTGGTGGAGCTGTTATCTATTGGTTCTCGGGTGCGTCTATTCAAGCTGTATCGACAGGTGCTGCTAGAGCCGTCGAATATATCAAAAAGCATATCAATCTCGACCCGAATGCTCCTAAAAAAGCCGACGTTGCTACATCGAAAGAGGTGGTCGATATTTGTACAAAATATGCTCAAAAGGGAATGTGGAATATTTTTATTGCCATTTTCTCGTTTGCGCTTGCTTTTGCTTTCCTTTCGGCTCCTATTGGATTGACCGGCGATATGGTTAGCTCCATTATGGAAAATGGAAAAAATATTCCAATGAACATGATGTCCGATTCGCAATTGGCAATGCACGCTCAGGTGGTTCATTATTCTGCTCCAATTTCATTGTTTATTGGATACTTACTCTCAATTGCATTCTTTGGTCTTTATCAGGCAATCTTTATGGCCAACGCCGGTGGTGCTTGGGACAATGCCAAGAAAGTTATTGAAGTTGACTTGCAAGAAAAAGGAACTGAATTGCACGCAGCATCGGTTGTTGGCGACACTGTTGGCGATCCTTTCAAAGACACTTCGTCGGTTTCGCTCAATCCTATTATCAAGTTCACCACATTGTTCGGTTTGCTCGCTATGGAAATAGCTATTAGCGAAGCTTTCCGCAGCGTGGCGCCGTATGTGGGCGGTTTCTTCCTTGTTGTGGCTGTTGTGTTTGTATATCGTTCGTTCTACTCGATGCGTATCGACAAATAGCATTGCAAAAACAAGCAAAAAGCAATTTAACCCGACCAGCAGATTCTGAACTAAATTCAGAATGACGCTGGTCGGGTTTTGATTTTATATTAATGACATTCATTTCATAGTCATTCTTCCCTTCGTCATTCTTCGATAAATTTCGTGGCTTTTTCGCATTGTTTGCCACGAAACACTCAGAATGACAGTCTGTT
>DYON01000113.1:5650-8393 GCA_020720525.1 Acetofilamentum sp. | reverse complement strand
AAAAAAAGCCCCGTTGTAACGAGGCTTTCCTGCAATTAACAAACCTTAGGTTTGTGATATTATGTCTATCGCCTATGCGATTAAATAATACCCTGATCGAGCATGCTGTAGGCAACTTTCAAGAAACCTGCCACATTTGCACCTTTCACGTAGTTTACAAAACCGGTTTCGTCTTTTCCGTGTTTTACGCAAGCTTCGTGAATGTCTTTCATAATCTGATGCAAACGTTTGTCAACTTCTTCGCTCGACCATGAGAGTTTCATAGAGTTTTGAGTCATTTCGAGACCCGATGTAGCTACACCACCAGCGTTCGAAGCTTTTCCAGGGGCAAAAAGGATTTTGTGTTCCATGAAAATTTCGATAGCTTCGGGAGTTGAAGGCATGTTTGCGCCTTCGCTAACGCAGATACAACCGTTTTTAACGAGAGTCATAGCGTCTTCTTTGTTCAGTTCGTTCTGAGTTGCACAAGGCAGAGCAATGTCAACTTTCACTTCCCATGGGCGTTTGCCAGGGATAAACTGAGCACTTGGAAATTCGTATGAGTAAGGTTTAACGATATCTTGGTTGCTGGCGCGGAGTTCGAGTAAATATTCGATTTTCTTTCCACTGATTCCTTCTGGATCGTAGATGTATCCGTCGGGACCACTGATGGTAACAACTTTTCCGCCAAGTTGGGTAACTTTCAAAGCTGCACCCCAAGCAACGTTTCCGAAACCTGAAATGGCAACAGTTTTACCATTGAAGCTTTCGCCGCGAGTTTTGAGCATTTCTTCTGCAAAATATACGTTACCATAACCGGTAGCTTCGGGACGAACAAGCGAACCACCCCAGTTAAGACCTTTGCCTGTAAGAATGCCGGTATTTTCGTGAGCTAATTTTTTGTACATACCGTACAAGAATCCAATTTCGCGTCCACCAACACCTATGTCGCCAGCAGGTACATCGGTTTCGGGACCAATGAGTTTCCACAACTCGAGCATAAAGCCTTGGCAAAAACGCATTACTTCGCGATCCGATTTTCCTTTAGGGTCGAAATCGGAACCACCTTTGCCACCACCCATTGGGAGGGTTGTGAGGCTGTTTTTGAAAATCTGCTCGAATCCGAGGAATTTCAAAATTGAAAGATTCACACTTGGGTGAAAACGCAAACCACCTTTGTAAGGTCCAATAGCGTTGTTGAATTGTACGCGGAAACCACGGTTAACATTTACGTTGCCATTGTCGTCGATCCACGGAATTTTGAAAGTTAAAATACGATCTGGCTCAACAAGTCGTTCGACGATTCCTGCTTTTTCGAATTGAGGATTTTCATTTACAACTTCTTCAATCGATTCCAGTACTTCGCGTACTGCTTGCAGATATTCTACTTCACCCTGATTTTTCCGTTCGAGATCCTGCATTATTTTTTCAACGTTCATAGCTGTTTGTTTTTAAAAAAATTCTGATGTAAAAGTACGTCAGCTATCGAAGCCAAATACTTTTCTGAATCCCTATTATACACTACCGTGAGATGTTTTTTGTCAAAACACAATCTGATATAAATCAATCTTTGATATGATTTTTTTCTTCTATCTTTGAGCCCGCAAACTGAAATGAAATCATGATGTCATCCGACAAGGAAGAACTATCAACGTTAAAAGTTGAATCGCTGACCGAAAGAGCTAAAGAATTGAATTGTCTTTATAGGGTTGATAATGCCTTGCATAATCTTGAAAAGAGTGTAGATCGGGCAATGGAAGAGCTGTTGGATGTTTTGCCAGCTGGTTGGCGATTTTCCGATATTTGTGAGCCCGAGATTATATTAGGCGACCAGATTTATATCCGACCTAACCTCCATAGAACGGAACTGAAAATTAGTGCACTTATAAAATCGTATGGACAAATTCTTGGCGAAGTACGTGTTTATTATGTGAAGCCAGTAAAACTTGAAAAAGGAATTTTTCTGCCAGAAGAAGTGCAAATGCTAAATGCAATTGCAGCTAAAATAGGTAGTTTTGTGACGCTTCAAAAGTTGAAGCCAATTGATTCGGGCGAAGAAATAGACACCGACGAATTTGAACGCTTCGTATCGATGACTGGTAGTTTTTCTGGACTTCAGAAGTGGCTCAAAACTTATGGGCTCAATATGCATGAAGCCAGCGAATTGTTGCGAAATCCACTCAATTTCCGCAAAGGCGAAACTATTGGCAAGCAAGGAGCTTATACATCGTATTTTATTCTTTTGGCAAAAGGGGCAACCAAATCGTATATAGAGGGGACCGCAAGTAAAAGTTATTCGTTTATGCTCACTCTTCCCTTCGAATTTATTGGGCTTTCGTCGTTGTTTGGCAACAATTACTATTTTTCTACGGTAGCACTTATTCCTTCTACTGTTTTTTTAATAGAAAAAGAAGCTGTTATTAAGTTGATGCTGAACAATCCAAAATTCAATAGATGTATCAGTAAATGGTTGTGTGATAGCTACAAAATACTGTTTCACAAAATGGCATGCTTAAGCTTAAAACAAACCATTGGTCGAATGGCCGAAGTTCTATTATATTTAAGCAACGATGTGTTTAAAAATGATACCATACCTCATTTTATGTCGCGTAAAGACTTGGCCGAACTCAGCAGTATGAGCAACGAAAATGCTGTGCGCATACTCAGCGATTTCAAAAGCGAAAAAATACTCAAAGACACACCCGAAGGTTTGCAGATTCTTAACAAACAGTTGCTGCAAACTATTAGTATTACGGGATAAAAC
>DYON01000113.1:0-5550 GCA_020720525.1 Acetofilamentum sp. | reverse complement strand
ATCGCGTCTTACTAAGGAACAATGTGTCTATTATGATGAATATACCACACGATGCTTTCAACAATTATTGAAATTGAAGGTCGCAGTTGATGCAGACACCCTTTTTTGAGCCTTGAAGATAATTTAATTTCGCGTTATTTTTTGCGATTAAAGAATCTCTACCGAATCGAAAACAGCCTGAATAATTTCGTTGGTTTCGTGATCGGGAGCAGCAAGTTGAATTGAAATTTTCTGACCATCTTTAAATGGCAGTAAACAAGCTTTGATGAAAACCAGATGCATTGAAAGTGGTTTTGAACCAATTGAGACCTTTGAATTCGACTCGCTCAACCGGAGTACCTTTGTATTTTTCCGACA
Source organism: Acetofilamentum sp. (assembly GCA_020720525.1). Classification (GTDB taxonomy): domain Bacteria; phylum Bacteroidota; class Bacteroidia; order Bacteroidales; family DTU049; genus GWF2-43-63. The sequence goes on along the minus strand of DYON01000113.1, from coordinate 5,193 downwards.
TCGACGCAATCAACACAGCCTCGTCTTGCTCGGTCATATTCAGACCATCTTTTTTTAAGACTTGCCATATAAGTCCCCATCATGTTGTAAACCTGAATGGCATCGTTGCCAAAATCGGCAAACTCCCAACGCACTGGAACCAACAGATTAAATGCGCTGTTTCCTTTAATTTCGCCTTCTATTAAAGCCATAATTGTTAATTCAAATAAAACTAACCATCCCAGAAATTCATCATAGAAATAGGAATAAAAATAATTAAATATCAATATTTAACACATTGGAGTGAGAAATCATAAGCTAAAAGATGAATAATTAACAAAATCAGTGGATGTCTTGCTGAATATTTGATGCTTACAAAGCATCTTTAAATATGCTGAGATAATCTGGAATGGAGTTCTCTTACTTCTCGTAAAAAATTGTTCGCAGCAAAGTTTGACCAACAACTTTTAGGGTGGCTTTGTCGATTTTGTCAATATCGTCTTGCATTGTATGCCACGATGGATAGAAGCCCGTTTCTGAATTTTTGTCTTGGTGAATAATATCGATGGTGGGGATATTGGCATATTTATTCACATAGTAATGGTCGTCCATTATTGGATTTGCTTCTTCGTTGAGAAAATATTTTTCATAACCAAGAGCATGTGCATGATCCCACACCTTACGCATAATCCCAGGAGCAAAGCGCATCGAAAATCCTTCTTGATAAAAAGTAGCATTGGTAGCTCCAGTCATATCGAGCAAAATGCCATATCGCACATTATAACCTACTTTATGAGGGTTTTTGCTCCAATACTGCGAGCCAAGTCCCCAAGTGTCTTCTTTTTCCTGCCCCTGATTGTCTTTGGGTTCGCCATAATCTTCTACATCCCAAAAAAAGATATCAACTCCAATTGAGGGTGTATGTTCGCCAAGCACACGAGCAATTTCGAGCAAAATTCCAACACCAGAAGCACCATCGTTGGCAGCAGGAATGGGTTTGCTGTGATTGGCTGGATCGGAATCCCAATCGGCATACGGCCGCGAATCCCAGTGCGCCGAAAGCATAATGCGCGATTTTGCATCGGGATTGATGCTGCCAATAATATTATAGCAAGGAAGAATGGTGTTGTTGTAAGCTCGAACCGAAGCTTCCTGAACAAAAACTTCTGCACCATGTCGCTTCAATTCCGAAACCAACCAATCGCGGCATACAATCTGCATACTGCTTCCTGGAACCCGAGAGCCAAATGCTACTTGTTTTGCTACGTATGCATGTGCACTGTCCGAATTGAATTCGGGAACCACAACGTTTTGTACTGCGGTGGTATCGTTGTCGCTGTTTTTTTTCTTATCGCTGCTTCCGCACGATGATAAAACGATGGCAGCAAGTGCGAAAATCAGAATGTTTGTTTTCATATCACAAAATATTGTAGCGACGCAATTAATTGCGTCGCTACAGGTAAATTAATTTGTTTTCGACCAATCTGTTCCTTCTTTGGTGTCTTTGAGTTCAATCCCTGTATTTTTAAGTTCGTCGCGAATAAAATCGGACATGGCAAAATTCTTTTCTTGGCGCATTTTAAGCCGCAATTCAATAATGAGTTTCATCAATTCCTCGTCGAGACCAGCTCCTGCAGTTTCGTTTTGCGATTCTTGTTTAATACCAAGAATTTCGTCGATGAAGTTTTTCCGGATTTTCTGCAACGCAGTTTTTTGCTCAATCGACATTGAAATCTGCTTTTCGGCCACGGAATTGATGAATTTTACTGCATCGAAAAGTCTGGCAATTACCATTGGAGTGTTGAAATCATCGTCCATAGCGGCGTGGCAATCTTTTTCGAGTTCTGCAACATCGAAATTGGATGATTCGCCCACAGCAATACCTTCGAGGCGTGCAAAAGCTTTCATCAAACGCTCGTATGCTTTTCCCGAAGCTTGGAGTGCGCTGTTCGAGAAATCGACTGTTCCTCGATAATGCGCTTGCAGTATGAAAAAGCGAATGGTCATGGGCGAATAGGCTTGTTCGAGCGATTCGTGGCTACCATTGATAAACTCTTCGAGGGTGATAAAATTGCCCAACGATTTGCCCATTTTCTGACCGTTAATGGTAATCATATTGTTGTGCAGCCAATATTTCACCGGCTGTTTTCCATTTGCTGCAACCGATTGAGCAATTTCGGATTCGTGGTGCGGAAACAGCAAATCCATTCCACCGCCGTGAATATCGAAAGTTTCGCCTAAGTATTTGGCACTCATGACCGAACATTCGAGATGCCAACCCGGGAATCCTTCGCTCCAAGGCGAGTTCCACCGCATAATATGCGACGGAGATGCTTTTTTCCAAATGGCGAAATCGAACGAGTTGTGTTTATCGCTTTGTCCGTCGAGCTCGCGCGTGTTGGCTATCATTTCTTCCACATTGCGACCTGAAAGAATTCCGTAATTGTTCGATTTGTTGTATTTCTCCACATCGAAATAGACCGAACCTTCCGATTCGTAGGCCATTCCTTTATCGAGAATTTTTTGTACCATTTCTATTTGTTCTAAAATATGCCCCGAAGCATGTGGTTCAATGGAGGGATTGAGCACATTGAGCATATCCATGTATTTGTGGTAGCGATTGGTGTAGAACTGCGCTACTTCCATCGGTTCGAGCTTTTCGAGACGAGCTTTCTGAGCAATTTTGTCTTCGCCCTGATCGGCATCGTTTTCGAGGTGACCCACATCGGTGATATTGCGAACATAGCGAACTTTATAGCCCAAATACAGTAGGTAGCGATACACAATGTCGAATGTGATTGCTGGGCGGGCATGACCTAGGTGTGGGTCGCCATAAACCGTTGGACCGCAAACATACATTCCCGCAAAAGGAGGGTTGATGGGAATAAAATCCTCTTTTTTTCGCGTTAGCGAGTTAAATACTTTCAGCTGATGTTCCATCGTTAAAATTCTGAATACAAAGGTAGAATTTTGTTTCGATACGTTCAACATTCAGGTGCAATTGCTTCCTTTTTAAATGTGTTTTCGAAATTATTTCTGATATTGTTTCATACATTAAGAATGCTGTTTTTTGTAGTGAGGTAAAAATTAAATGTAGTAAAACCTTCTTCGACAATCTCCCAAAATTGAGTAATTTTGCTGCAAACACAAAGCAGCTATGAGCGATGCTATTAAGCATGAATGCGGGATTGCTTTCCTGCGACTCCGCAAGCCAGCGGAACATTACCTTTCGAAACATGGCAATCCAGTTTTCGGACTGCAGAAAATGTACCTGTTGATGGAAAAACAGCACAATCGGGGGCAAGACGGCGCCGGTTTGGCTTCGGTGAAGCTCGATATGCCTCCCGGAAAACCGTATATCGATAGGCAACGAAGTAATTCCTCAACACCCATTATTGATATTTTCAACAATGCTTTTTCGCCAATTAAAGATTTGAAAAATGCTGCGTCACCTCGCTATTTCGATTTGGGATATTTAAAAGAAAACACTCCTTTCACGGGTGAAGTTTTTCTTGGGCACCTTCGATATGGTACTTTTGGGAAGAATGAGATAAAAGCAGTTCATCCGCATATTCGCTACAACAATTGGAAAACGCGCAACCTCATTTTGGCCGGAAATTTCAATCTGACCAATTCGGAAGCGTTGTTCAACAAGCTCATTCAAATGGGTCAGCACCCAGTTGAAACCAGCGACACCATTACCATTTTGGAACAAATTGGCTACTATCTCGACGAAGAAAACGACAAACTTTATCAAAAATACAAAGTCGAAGGACTTTCGAGGGTTGAAATTTCCAAACATATTGCCAACGAAATCGATGTGAAAGAAGTTCTTCGAAAAGCTGCTGCCATTTGGGATGGCGGATATGTGCTTGCCGGAATGATTGGTCATGGCGACAGCTTTATTCTGCGCGACCCATCGGGAATTCGCCCTGCATTTTATTATGCCGACGACGATATTGTGGTTGCCACTTCCGAGCGACCGGTTATTCAAACTGCTTTCAATATTTCGGTTGAAAAAATTGCTGAAATCCCTCCTGGGCATGCATTGATTGTGAAAAAAGACGGAACATGGTCGCTTGAAAAAATACTTGAGCCCAAAGAAGAACATTATTGCTCGTTTGAACACATCTATTTTTCGCGTGGAACCGACAGCCAAATTTATCGCGAGCGCAAAAAACTTGGTCGCTTACTTGTACCACAGGTTCTTGAGGCTATTGACAACGATATTGAAAATTCGGTTTTTTCGTACATTCCCAATACCGCTATTGTTGCGTTTATGGGATTGTATGCTTCGCTGCTCGATTTCACCGACAAGGTGAAACGCGAAAAAATCATGTCGCTTTCCAATCCAACACCAGAGGCAATCGACCAAATTTTGGCATTGCATCCGCGAGCCGAAACCGTTGCGGTAAAAGACATGAAGCACCGCACTTTTATTACCACGGACAAAGAACGAGATGAGCTGGTAACCCATATCTACGACGTTACTTACGGAATAGTGAAATCGGGCATCGATAATTTGGTTGTTATTGACGATTCGATTGTTCGAGGTACAACCTTGAAACAAAGTATTGTGAAAATGCTCGACCGGCTCGAACCCAAAAGCATTGTGATAGCTTCGTCGGCACCACAAATCAGATATCCCGATTGTTATGGAATCGACATGGCAAAACTTGCCGATTTCATTGCATTTAAGGCAGCTATCGAATTGTTGCACGAAACCAAGCAAACTAATATTATCGACGAAGTTTACCGACTTTGCAAAGAACAAATCAATATGCCAGCTGAGCAAATGGTCAATCACGTGAAGAAAATTTACAAGCCATTTTCGCCAACCATTATTTCGGACAAAATTGCAGAAATGGTAACTCCCGAAGGAACAAGAGCGAGCGTTTCAGTTATTTTTCAAAGTATTGAAAATTTGCATCTTGCGCTTCCGAACAACACAGGCGATTGGTATTTTACCGGCGATTATCCTACACCTGGAGGCAACAAGGTTGTAACTCAGTCGTTCATTAATTTCGTTGAAGGACGAAACGAGAGAGCCTATTGAGAGTGGTGAGTGGTCAGGAATCAGTTGTCAGTATTCAGTATTCAGGAGCCAGTGTAGAGACGCAATTTATTGCGTCTTGTGAAGGAGAAGACAATGTAGAGGCGTTGCATTGCAACGACTATAATATGTAGTCAGTTTTCAGATGCAATTCCCGACCG
>DYON01000449.1 GCA_020720525.1 Acetofilamentum sp. | reverse complement strand
TCTTCACGGTTGTCTGTCATGGTTGATTGTCATTTTTTGCTTGCGCATAACGTTTCGGGGGTTTGCGATGGCGGGGAGTTTTAGCACTAAACTTTGTTCGGAGAACTGAACTTCCACCTTGCACAAATGTGTCTGCGAAGCACGGAACCCCCGCTATCGCAAACCCCTTGTTACCTGCTGCCGTGCTTTTCAGTCGTTGTTGCGTAGTCCGAAGTCTGCACGAACTTTTAACGAGGCGTTGTTTCTATTTTAAATATTTTAGTTTAATTTCTGGGTAAGACATATAAGTTACTTTCGCTTCAACACCATTCGTAGTTAGCTTGTTTATAACCCTAACCTGTGTCGGAGAAATTTGTTCAGCAAATATTGATACATAAACAAGTTTTCGGACATTTGAATTTCTGAATGAGTAAATCATTGTGGTTTCTTGCCAAAAATTATTTGTTCCGTTGTCTTGAGTATTGAAGTAAACCGATTTGGTTACTCCGTCCACAAATTCAACACCAAGTCGAAGTTGGTTGTTTGCTTTGTCTAATTTGAGTTTGAATGCAACATTTGAATTTTCGGGTGTTAGCCAGCCAAATCTTGGTGTCTCAGGTTGAGTAATAGCACTTACTTTTCCAAATTCCATAATAGTCGTATCGGGAATATTAGTAACAGTTGATGTCAAAGGCGGAAAGTATAATCTATAGTCATTTCCACTTGGGTCAAATCGGGTGCTTTTCTTTTTAATTACTTGAACTCTGAAAATTGCATTCGGGTCACGAAGCATATACTTGAACCGCAAAGTGTCCAAGGTATTTAACTGTGTGCTGTCAAACAAAGGAATATAGTTGTTTATTGTCGCCATATTTACCCCAGCGGCAGTTAAGACACTTGAAATTTTTGTCAATGCTGCACTAATATCAGTATTTGTTTTTCTCGAAAAGGAGAACTGAAATTCGACAGAGTCAGCACTTTGTCCTGCATAAACAAAGTATTCATTCTTTGGCATTTTTTTGACTGTTTCAAAGTCAAGAGTATATTCTATTGGGTTATACATTTTAACGTCAGTAACTTTTATTGAAGATGCAGAAAAAAAACTCATAAAGAACTCACGGGATTTGTATTGATACTCCGTAATCTCTGAGTTTTGAATTTTTGCTGTGTCAATTTTTTTGCTAACACCATTACATTCTGAGGTCTGGTCTGGCTTTATTTCACGGTTTTTACTGTCGTAAGAGGCAATACCTTGACCAAGGAAAGAGGTAGTTTTAATTGATTTGTCAAACAACCAAGTGGATTGTTGAGCTTGTGCAACTCCGAAAACGAATGTTGCAAGAATTACGATTGTGAAATTTTTCGTTGTCATTTTTTATTTGGATTTAATTGGTTACGTTTTTTTACAAATTTATTTATTTCTGTTTGACTGTTCACTTTTTGCACAACTGTTCGGGTTAGCAGTGTCCCCAACGGTTGCAGGTAACGTTTCGGGGGTTTGCGATGGCGGGGGGTTTTAGCACTAAACTTTGTTCGGAGAACTGAACTTCCACCTTGCACAAATGTGT
>DYON01000448.1 GCA_020720525.1 Acetofilamentum sp. | reverse complement strand
TTCATGGCGCCAAGATGTTCTCAACTGGCAACAGGAAATGAATAGCGAGTTTGCCGATTCGACCACATCGCCGTTAACCAACGAAGATAGATTGGTTTTTACGAGCCTCGATTTCTATGCACCCGATAGCCTATTTTGTGTGGTTGCACAACTCGAACTGACCACCGATTCGCGCTCGTTTTCAATGAAAACGAGTACAACCCGAACTCCAATGTACCGTCAGTATGGTTTGCTGCATTTCGAAATAAAAGGTAAAAAATATTCGCTACCGGCCTATCAACGTGCCGAAGTGCTTACAACCGACAATTACGCCAATTACTTGTTTGTTCCCTTCACCGATCTTACCAATGGCGACGAAACCTACATCGGTGGGCGGTATCTCGATTTCGAAATTGATAGCTCCTACATTTATGTAATCGATTTCAACAAGGCATACAATCCATATTGTGCCTACAATCACAAATATTCATGTCCGGTACCACCATCCGAAAACAGCTTAGATTGCAAAATTGAAGCTGGGGTGAAGAAATTCGGACATTGAAAAACCGACAAAACTTACTTCAGCAAAACAATTCGCATTATCCAACCAGTTGATTATTTCGGGATGCGGCAAAAACACTACTTCCCCACCCTATCCTCAATTGTTGTATCTGTGCAAAACGCCTCCTTGTCGTTTTATGTCCGTTGCTTTATTGTTGTTACCTTCAATCTTGCATTTCATCCAGCTGAACTGTGCGAATCAATCAATATTCCCTAAATCGCTGTTAATGTTTATTTTAGTACTTCTTTGATTCATTATCTTTGCTTGTTAAACCCTGTCGAAAACAATTTCGGCATTAAACTGAAAAAAACATGAGAACCATTTTACAAATTGCCGTAATCGGCATGGCTGTGCTCGTTTCATCGTGCGGAAATGAGAAAAAAGAAGAAAATAAAACCGACAAAGACACCACAAAAACAGAAAAGCCTAAAAAAGAGGTAAAAAAAGACGAAGCAGCTTCGATGGACAAAGAATTTAAAGCCGACAAAAACGGCCAGTGGGCTATTGCTGCGCAAGCAAGCAGTTCGTATGCTGGTACCAAAACTGGCAAAACTGCAAGCTGGTCGGCCGACCAAATGATTGGAAAGCCAGATGTTGAAAAATATGGCGACAATGGAAACGCTTGGGCTTCGATGGAACAAGACCTGGGCAATGAATGGGTTATGTTGAGCTACGAAAAACCTGTTTATGCAACCGAGGTTCGTATTCGTATGACTTACAACCCAGGAGCAGTAGCCAGAGTTGAACTCCGCGATGTGAACGGACAAATTGTTGAAGTTTACAACGCAAAAGACACCAAAAAATACAATGGCAAAATTGCTTGGTTTGTAACAACCTTCGAAAAAACCAAAACCTTGGTCAAAGATGTCAAAATCACCCTCGATTCAAAAGGTGTAACGGGTTGGAACGAAATTGACGCTGTTCAATTGGTTGGAACTGCCGAATAATACGCTATTTCATTGAACATTAAAAAAAACCCAGAAGTAAAACCTCTGGGTTTTTTCTT
>DYON01000112.1 GCA_020720525.1 Acetofilamentum sp. | reverse complement strand
AGTGCGTCCAACTACCGATATGGCCAAAGAAGGTTTATTCAATATTCTTACCCATCGCTACGAATTGGACGAAATTATTGTTTTTGACCTTTTTTCGGGAACTGGCTCTATTGGATTCGAATTTGTTTCGAGAGGTGCAACACAAGTGTTTTGCGTCGAAAAAGATCCAATCATGGCTGCTTTTATAAAATCGATTGCCGCAAAACTTCAAATGAGCAACCTCACTGTATTGCGCAGCGATGCTTTTAAGTTTTTGGCCCTCACTACCTTATCGGCCGATATAATTTTTGCCGACCCTCCTTACCAAAGCCAAGGCGTATCCGATTTACCTGAGCTTGTTTTTAGTAAAAACTTGCTGAAACCAAATGGACTTCTTATTGTTGAACACGACCAAAATCAGCATTTTTACACGAATCCACATTTCATAGAAGTTCGTAATTACGGGAAAGTGCATTTTAGCTTTTTTCAATAAAGCAAATGTTGCTTCGAAGTTGTGCGCCATGCTGCATCGTAGCGACTTTCGACAAAATATATCAGCAAATCTGCATCGTAGCGGCTATCAACAAAGAAAATTGTTTTGTCGGCATCGTATCGGCTATCAACAAAATACCACAATCCTATGTTTCCTGTAGCGTCGTAGCGACTATCGCATTTGTAAACAATTAAATCGGCGTCGTAGCGCGAATCGACAACAAATACTTTAATGTTAGCATCGTAGCGCGAATCGGTGGCGTAGATTTTTTGAGCAAACGAAAAGGAAACTGCCAACATCATTAGGGTACAGAAAATTAGAGTTTTCATTTTTATATTTTGGCGCAGAGTTGGCAATAATCCTGCCAGCAAAGACAGTTATATATCGAGAAATCTATATAGATTATAGTTAGTATTAATTTGTTGACTATGCGATATGTGTTTTCTGTAAAATGGTATATTTAACATACAAGCTATATTAAAATTAAATTAGATTACTTATAAATTGAGGTAATAACTGATAAATTGTATCTATAAACTAATGTATGTGTACTTAGTTTAGTATTTTTGCCCGCGTTGACACGAAACACTAAAAACAGGAAGAAAATCATATCCGATGCCGAAGCAAAAAGCAATGAATTTTATAAGTGTTATTGTAATGAATACAATAAGTCTTTTTTTGTTGCATTTTGCATTGAGTGGATTGTTTTTCCATTTTTGAGAATATTGCTCGGAATACATCCAAGACATTGTTTTTTACATGTATTCGGTGCTAACTTTTAAAATGTCTTAATTGAAAACACATGAAAGAAAAAATTAGTAGGATTGTTGAAAATTTTGGTAACGATGCCGCACGATTGATGGATATCTTATCCGAAGTGCAATCGGAATACGGTTGTGTTTCGTGCGAAGCGGTATCTGCGATTGCTGAAAATCTTCATATTTCGGAAGTTGATGTGATTCAGACCCGTTCGTTTTATCATTTTTTCACCGAAGAGCAAGTTGGAAAATATGCTGTTTATCTCAACAACAGTGTGGTTTCGTGCATGAATGGCATGTCCGATGTAGCCGATGAGTTTCAGAAACAACTTGGCGTTAAATTTGGTCAAAAAACTGCCGATGGTCTTGTTAGTCTGCACTATACAGCTTGTATAGGAATGAGCGACCAAGAGCCAGCAGCCATTATCAACGATGTAGTATTTACCTCGCTCACACGCAACAAAGTAGCAAAACTTGTTGCCGACATGCGCGCAGGAAAAGCTGTGAACGATATGGTAACTGAATTTGGCGATGGAAACAATGCCAACCCAATAGTTCGTTCGATGGTGAAAAACAACATCATGAAAACTGGTCCGGTTGTTCTCGATGCTTACGAAGTTGGCTTAGGCTTATCGAAAGCATTGGGAATGGATTCGAAAGCTGTTATTAAAGAAGTTCTCGATTCGGGTTTGCGCGGACGTGGTGGTGCTGGTTTCCCAACTGGTATGAAATGGGAATTCTGCTCACGCGAAGCTGGTGACCATTATGTAATGTGTAATGCCGACGAAGGCGAACCAGGAACATTCAAAGATCGAGTTCTTTTGACCGAACGTGCCTCAATGGTTTTTGAAGGTATGGCAATTGGTGCATACGCTATTGGAGCAAAAGAAGGTGTTTTGTATCTCCGTAGAGAATACAAATACATGAAAGCTCTTCTTGAAAATGTTCTTACCGAAATGCGTTCGGAAAATCTTCTTGGAAACAATATACTTGGAAAAGGTTTCAATTTCGATATTCGTGTTCAATTTGGTGCTGGAGCGTATGTGTGTGGCGAAGAATCGGCTTTGATCGAATCGGCCGAAGGAAAACGTGGCGAACCACGCAATCGTCCTCCTTTCCCCGCTCAAAAAGGCTACAAAGGCAAACCAACTATTGTAAATAATGTTGAGACATTCTGTGCTGCTGCACGTATTCTCGATCGCGGCGCTGCTTGGCACAAAGCCATTGGGACTCCCGAATCGTCTGGAACTAAGGTTTTAAGTATTTCGGGCGACTGCAATGCTCCTGGCGTTTATGAATTGCCTTGGGGAATGTCGATTAGCGAAATGCTCACCATGGTAGGTGCAAGCGATGTTCAGGCTGTTCAGGTTGCTGGTCCTTCGGGAATTTGCTTGCCTCCTGCTCAGTTCGACCGCAAAATAGCTCTCGAAGACCTGCCAACTGGTGGTTCAATGATTGTTATTGGCAACAAACGCGACCTCCTGAAAGATGTAGTATTGAATTTCATGGAATTCTTTGCAGATGAGTCGTGCGGATCGTGTGTAACATGTCGTTCATTCAATATGATATTGAAAAATTCAATTGAAAAAGTTGTTGAAGGTCATGGAATTACCAAAGATATCGACGATATGTCGGCTTGGAGCGAAATTCTTCGCAAAACCACCCGCTGTGGTTTGGGTCAGACATCGTCGAATCCGATTACTACCACCATCAAAAACTTCAGACCTTTGTACGATGCAAGAGTGAAAAATGTCGAGTATCAAAGTGATTTTGATATGTCGAAAGCAGTTGTTGAATCATGTGCTGTGGTTGGTCGTAGTGCCGAGATACACGAATAATTCAATAAGTAAGAAACAAAAAAAGAAAACAATATTATGAGTGAAACTGTAAAATTCACGATTGACGGCAAGGAATGTATAGGCAAAAAAGGCCAATACATTGTAGATGCTGCCGCCGAAAACGGTGTGTATATTCCCGTGCTTTGCCACATGAAAGACGTGATTCCGGCTGGCTCGTGCAGAGTTTGTACTGTGAAAGCCAATGGCCGCAATATGGCAGCCTGCACTTCGCCTGTCGAAGAAGGAATGTCGATCGAAAACAATACTGCAGAACTTCTCGATATCCGCAAGGCTATTGTAGAGATGCTTTTTGTTGAAGGAAACCATTTTTGCCCTGCTTGCGAAAAAAGTGGTAACTGCGATCTTCAGGCATTAGGATACAAGTATCAAATGATGGTGCCTCGTTTTCCTTATGTATTCGAACGCAGAAATATCGATGCTACAACTCCAAAAATCTTTCTCGAACGCAACCGTTGTATTTTCTGCAAACGTTGTGTGCGTATGATCAAAGATGCCGAAGGACGTAGCATTTTTGCATTCAAAGGCCGTGGCGAAACTCTCGAAATCAACATCGACCATAAGCTTGCAGCCAATATGACCGACGAAATGGCTCAATTGGCAATGGATATTTGCCCAGTAGGAGCTATTCTTCGTAAGGAAGTTGGTTTCAACGAAGCTATTGGTACCCGCAAGTACGACAAAAAAGTAATTGGGTCGGATATTGAAAACAATCATCAATAAAAAGGAGGACTAAATTATGAGTAAACCAATTATTGCAACTACTTCCTTAGCTGGTTGTTTTGGATGTCACATGTCGATTCTCGATATAGATGACCGCATTTTGCAGCTCATCGAGCTTGTCGAATTCAACAAATCGCCCATTGACGATATCAAAACATTCACCAAGCAATGCGATATAGGTATCATCGAAGGTGGTTGCTGCAACAGTGAAAATGTTCACGTGTTGAAAGAATTCCGCAAAAACTGTAAAATTCTTATTTCACTTGGTGAATGTGCTATCATGGGAGGTTTGCCTGCTATGAGAAACGGTATTCCCGTAAAAGAATGTTTGGAAGAAGCATACTGGGGTGGCCCAACTGTTGGCTTGAACACCGAGAAAATTATGCCCAACGATCCTGAACTTCCAATGATTCTTGATAAAGTGTATCCATGCCACGAAATAGTGAAAATCGATTATTATCTGCCTGGTTGTGCACCAAGGGCTGACCTTATCTGGGCTGCTGTTGTAGCTTTGGTTACCGGCGACGAGCTGAACATCCCTTACGAATTGGTGAAATTTGATTAATCTAAAAGAAAAAAGACAATGGCACAAAAAGTAACAATAGAACCTGTAACCCGAGTTGAAGGCCACGGAAAAGTGACCATTCACCTCGATGATAATATGAATGTTGCACAATCGCGACTTCATATTGTTGAATTCCGCGGATTTGAACGCTTTGTGCAGGGGCGCCCCTATTGGGAAGCGCCTGTATTGGTTCAGCGTTTGTGCGGAATTTGCCCTGTAAGTCACCATCTTGCTGCTGCTAAAGCTCTCGACGTTATTGTTGGTGCTGGCACCGGACATGGGCTCACAGCTACTGGCGAAAAAATGCGTCGCCTAATGCACTACGGACAAATATTTCAGTCGCATGCACTGCATTTCTTCCACCTTTCGTCGCCCGATTTTCTTCTCGGATACGATGCCGATCCTGCAATTCGCAACGTGATTGGTGTTGCTCTCAACTTCCCCGATCTTGCAGTTCAGGGGGTGATGATGCGTAAATTCGGTCAGGAAATTATCGAGCATACTGCTGGTAAAAAAGTTCACGGAACTGGAGCAATCCCTGGTGGTATCAACAAAAATCTCAGTATCGAAGAACGCGATTTGTTTCTACATGGAGCCGATCCGTTGAATATCGACAAAATGATTGAATGGGCCGATAGTGCTCTGCAATTCTTCAAGGGATACTACATGCAGAATCGCGCTACCATCGACGACTTTGCTCATTTCCCCTCAAATCATCTTAGCCTTGTTCGCAAAGATGGTGCTCTCGACTTGTATCATGGTGTTTTGAGAGCCGTTGATGCCGAAGGCAATAAGATTCTTAACGATGTTGATTATCAGGATTACTACAACTACATCGAAGAGGAAGTTAAGAGTTGGAGCTATATGAAATTTCCATACCTGAAGCATTTGGGTAAAGAAAAAGGTTGGTATCGCGTTGGTCCTTTGGCTCGTTTGAATACCTGCGATTTCATTCCTTCACCAATGGCTCAGAAAGAATTTGAAATTTACAAAGCTGTTACCAACGGAAAACCAAACAACTATTGTTTGCATACCCATTGGGCACGCCTGATTGAATTGCTGCACTCTGCCGAAATTATGAAAGACCTGTTGAACGATCCCGATTTGTTGAAAACCGATCTCGTTTCCAAAGGCATCAAAGTGCACGAAGGCGTTGGTTTGCTCGAAGCTCCTCGCGGAACTTTATTTCACCATTACAAAATCAACGACAACGACGAAATCACCATGGCGAACCTCATTGTTTCTACAACAAACAACAATGAGCCAATGAACCAGTCAGTCAATTTTGTAGCCAAGAGAGCTATGAGTGGCAAAGCTGAAATCACCGAGCCAATGAAGAATCAAGTCGAAATGGCAATCAGAGCATACGATCCATGTTTGAGCTGTGCAACCCATGCTTTAGGTAAAATGCCACTCGACATCAAAATGTACGACGCAAAAGGAAACGAAATAGATCATTATAAATCGTAATTTGCCTTAATGTCGATAAAAAAGTCCGTCATCTGTGGCGGGCTTTTTTGTTTTAGCACCAATTTAATCGAAATTCGCAGAATAACAATCAAGAATTGTATTTTTGCCGTAAATAGCAACTTAATGAAGAAAACTCTTATATATGGCTACGGAAATGCTGGACGCATGGACGATGGAATCGGCGAACGATTTGTTGAATTGATTGATAATTGGATTGCTGAAGAAAAAATCGAGCATATTTTTACCGATTGCAATTACCAACTAAATATCGAAGACTCGGCAACCATTGCCGAATACGAGCGCGTGGTGTTTGTTGATGCATCGATAGTGGAAGATGTGGAAAACTTTAAACTCGAAACCATTACTCCCAACGATGCAACCATCGAGTTTACCATGCATGCTGTATCAACATCGTATGTAGTCGATTTGTGTCAGAAAATATACAACAAAACACCCGAAGCATATGTGCTTCATGTGAAAGCCTTCGAATTCGAATTCAAAGAGGAAATGACTCCCAAAGCCATTGAGAATATGCGCGATGCATTGGCGTTTCTGAAAGATTTTCTTATGAAGTAAAAACTCTATATCCCGCCATAACTATGTTTTTTTTACCACTTGTGGCGAGTTATAGAATTATAAGTTGCCATAAGTACATGATTTTGTATATTTGTGGCGGATTATAAATGTTTGAGATATGGGAGCAATAATAGGTAGGACCTTTGAAAAATCGGAGCTTGAGAGCTACTATCAGTCAGAATCATCTGAATTTGTTGCTGTGTTTGGACGACGTCGAGTGGGAAAAACATATCTCATTAGAGAGTTTTTTGGCGACAAATTCAATTTTCACTTAACTGGACTTGCCAATGCCGATTTTAAATCACAGCTTGTCAATTTCAATATCGCTATTCGCGATGCAGGTTTTGATGATGCACCTTTGACAAAAAGTTGGATTTATGCTTTTCAGCAATTGCGCACGCTACTCGAAAAATCAAAAAAAAAGAAAAAGGTTATTTTTTTAGATGAGCTTCCGTGGCTCGACACACCGAAGTCGAATTTTTTAAGTGCCTTAGAGCATTTTTGGAACTCGTGGGCATCTGGACGAAACGATATTTTGCTTATAGTTTGTGGCTCATCTACTTCTTGGATGACAGATAAACTGCTGAAAAGTAAAGGCGGGCTACATAATCGCATAACTAGGCAATTGAAGATTGAACAATTTACATTGCGTGAATGCTCAGATTATTTGAAATCTGCTAAAATTGTATGGGAGCAATATCAGATTACTGAGTGCTATATGATACTTGGGGGAATTCCATATTATTGGAGTTTGCTTAAAAAAGGAATGAGTTTGGCCCAAAACATCGACCTGTTGTTTTTTGGAGAAAATGCGCGCTTGAAAGATGAATTCCGAAATTTGTATGCTGCATTGTTTAAGAATTCGGATAGATATGTTCATGTAATTGAAGTTTTAGGCAAAAAAAACAGTGGTTTGACCCGTCAAGAGATAATTCAATCAATGAAAGAAATCAGTGGGGGAGGTTTGACCAAAGTTTTAGATGATCTTGAAAACTGTGACTTTATACGTTCTTTCTATGCTTTTGATAAAAAATTGCGTGATAAAATTTATCAGCTTTCCGACTTTTACACATTGTTCTATTTTAGATTTGGGAAGAAATCGCACTCAGGCAAAAACTTTTGGAGTAGTATGATTGACTCTACTCAGCATCGTGCTTGGACGGGTTATGCATTTGAGCAGGTTTGCATTGCCCATGCTACGCAGATTCAGCAATCGCTCGGCATTTCGGGTGTACATTGTAATTTTTCCTCATGGAGAAGCCCAATTGGCATTGAGAAAGGAGCTCAGATTGATCTCATTATCGATAGAAACGACAATGTGATTAATTTATGCGAGATGAAATATTCAATAAATAAATTCAGTATTCCCAAGAAATATTCGGCAGAATTGCGCAATAAAGTAGGTGTGTTTAAAGCAATAACGCAAACAAAAAAATCTATTTTCTTGACATTTATTACAACTTTTGGACTGGCGCAGAATGCTTATTCTGGACTTATTCAGAGCGAGGTTGAGATGAATGACTTGTTTTTGTGAAACTGCTATAACTCGCCATAACTATGTTTTTTTTACCACTTGTGGCGAGTTATAGAATTAGGTGTAATGGACATTTCTAATGCGCTTTTTTTTTGAAGTGGCTACTAATAAGCTATTTATCAGTCATAGGATGGTTGATGGGCATATATTGAACGCAGAAGTTAAAAAAACTGTGCAATTGGTTGCTTATGCCATTTGAAATAGCTTTTATACTGTGGGATGTTTGCTGTATGAAAAAAAGACCTCGTAAAAACGAAGCCTTTTTTTATTGGAAACTATGAAAGAATTTTGTGATTTTCGTCCGCTTCCTTAATCAATTTTTGAAACTCTTCGTTGGTGAAACCACTGTAAATGTAGTTGATTGGATTCACTTTCTCGCCGTTGCGATGTACTTCGTAGTGTACATGAGGACCAGTGCTGGGTCCCGTGTTTCCTAATAGACCAATGATTTGTCCGCGCTTCACTTTTTCGCC
>DYON01000111.1 GCA_020720525.1 Acetofilamentum sp. | reverse complement strand
AAAAATAGCCATAACACTCATTATTTATTATTTTGTTCCATATTTGCAGAAATTTGCAATCAACTTTTATGAAATAAATGCAATATATCATCTCAAAATTTATTATTTTTAGACCAGTAAACCAAAAAAACCAAAAACCATGAAAACATCATCTTTCATCATTCCTCTTTTGCTAACCGCCATACTTGTGGTCGGCTGCGGACGTCCAAAACAAGAGTCGAGCAAAGACAAATCGACAAACCAAGAAAACACCAAGGGAGGGAACAGCGACAACGACGAAGCCGTAGAAGAAAGCTCAGCCGAATACACCACGTCGCCATCTACCACTCAATCGAAAGCTCGTTCGGAGTCGTCGAATGACGATATGGAAGGCAAAACCGACGATTATCAACTAATGGTTTCCTCAACAGCAGCACGCATCAGCAAGCTCGATTCGTCGCGCCGTCTTATACGTACTGCCGATATGAAATTTCGCAGCGAAAACGTGGTTGAAACATCCTACAACATCGAAGACATTGTAAGGCGAATGAATGGTTTCATTGAGTACACTATGCTAAAGAGCGAAATTTCGCGAACCCTAACCAATCGTATTAGCTCCGATTCCATTCTTGAATCGACCTATTACCATTTTGTAAACGACATGACCATTCGTGTTCCAGTAGCCAACATGGACACCACTTTGAAAATGATTGCACCCATGATCGATTTTCTCGACTACCGGACTATAAAAGCCGAAGACATCAGTTTCACCTTGATGCGCAAAGAACTGGAGCGCAAACGCCTCGATTTGTACAATGTTCAAGTAAGCAGTTTGTCAACAACTGGTTCTTCGAGCGACAGACTCAAAGCCATTGAACAGCAATTGCAAAAACAAATCGAAAACGATGAAGCAAAAATTGAAATGTTGGAATTCGACGACCAAGTGAAGTTTGCCACCATCACTTTGCACATTTATAGTCGCGACAAAGTTCGCCATGAAATGCTGAAAGATGAAGAAAAAATTGCGGCATACAAACCAGGTTTTGGCTCAATGACATTTCAAGCCCTCGAAAAAGGCTGGTCGGTATTGAAATATTTAGTTCTTGCCTTAATTGCCATTTGGCCATTGTATGTACTCGGCGCAATTGCGTGGGGAACCGTAATTTATTTCAGCAGAAAATCGAAAAAGAACAAAGCAAAGGAATAAATTCAGCTTAGAAAATTGACATTTTTGCTGTCGCATCGCTTTACCATTTGAAATTTTGGAATGTGGCGATGCGGCAGTTTTTTTTAACTTTATCGACCATAAAGCCTGAAAAAAATAATATTTGTTCGGCTATATTTTTTTAGCGGAATTTACAATATAGCATAGTTACATTCATCTAACGTATTACCTTTGCACCATGAATTCGACAACAAGGATTTACTTCGCACCTTTCCAAAGTATCACCGGCAAAGTGTTTCGCTTCATTTGGGCAAATCATTTTTCAGGTATTGACGAATTTTACACACCCTATTTCACTAGCATTAATCACGATTCGCGACTATCGCCAGCCAAACTTGCCGAACTAAAACAAGTTTCGGAAAACAACATCAAAATTGTACCCCAAATACTGAGCAAAGAAGCCGAAGAAATTGTTCGATTTGCTTCCATTCTAAAAAATCATGGTTTTGGCGAACTAAACTGGAATTTGGGTTGCCCATATCCGCAAGTTGCCAACAAAAAACGTGGTTCGGGCTTGCTACCCTACCCTACCATGATTGATGAAATTCTAAGGCATGTTTTACCTGCAATCGATATTCATTTTTCGGTGAAATGCCGACTTGGTTATCATTCGCCCGATGAATTTAACGAGTTGATTGCGGTATTTAACCAAAGCGGCATTTCGCGGCTCATTATTCATCCGCGCATTGGGAAGCAACTCTACAAAGGCAAGCCCGATATCGAAACATTTGCAACCATTTTGCCACAGCTCGGCATGCCCGTAGTTTACAATGGCGACATAAATACGCTCGCCGAATTTGAGCAGCTGCAACATTTGTTTCCAAACCTCAATAGCTGGATGATTGGTCGTGGATTGCTTGCCAATCCGTTTCTTGCTGCGCAAATTAAAGGAATTGCAATACCCAACAATCGACAAAAGCACATTCAACATTTTGTTGAAGACCTGTATCTGGCTTATCGCAAACACATGAACAATCAGCTTGCAGCAATCGGTTATATGAAAGAATATTGGTTTTATTTATCGCAATCGTTCAACGACCAGCACAAAGTGCTCAAAAAAATCATTAAAACCCGCAATTTTGATGAGTACGAAAATGCGGTGGCTGAAATTTTTGAAGAATCTTGTTTTGCAATCGTATAAGAACAAACTATTTACACGTAATCATGCCTCTAAAACACCTCTTTTGATATCTTACCACGAATTTTACGAATAATATTCCATCAGTAAATTACAGCGAAAAACAATCTCGAAGCCACAAAAGCTAAATATTTCATAATATCGCTCATCAACCATGCAAATTTGAATTTTCATTTATATATTTGCATGAATAGAATTCTATTTTCATTCGGCAGATTTTCAAAAAATAGTGTGAGAAATTTTTCTAATACAGGTCTTGAATGTTCGCATCGGTTTAGAAATTTGAAGTTTCAATAAAATCGTCGTTGCACTATGAAACCATTTGCATTTCTACTTTTATCTAGCTTAATTATGATCATTATGTCGTGCAAAAACGACGACGATTTAACTACTGACGAACCTTGCGAACCAGCTATAACAAAGAATTAATGCTACAACACAATTTTCCCATCCAATTATCTTATGGCATATTCAGGTTCGTGGTGGGAATATTCTAATGGATTGATAGATAGTTGTAAATTGTGGGATTCAGTTCCCATTCTTAATACGACGAGCTCAGGTAGCTGTTTTTTTGTTGATGAAGATATGTGGATTATTCCTGAGAAAATGAAATACATTGTTGGCTATATTTGTTACGATAAACAATTATTCTTACAACAGCAAAGGCAATCTGACATCTGTGATATCGAAAAACAAAGATGGAGCTGCAATGGAAAAAATAAACTACACATACGAATTGTATTAACTTTGCATTCTATGAGTCCAGAGATCATCACTTTAACTGTAACAGCGGCCAGCATTGGTTTTCTTCACACCTTGACTGGTCCCGACCATTATTTGCCTTTCATTGTTTTGTCGAAAGCACGAAATTGGACATATATAAAAACAATATGGATCACCATTCTTTGTGGCTTAGGACATGTTGGAAGCTCCATTGTGTTGGGAGCGATTGGAATATTTTTCGGGCTTGGTGTTGCCAAACTCGAATTTTTTGAAGGCTACCGTGGTAGTGTTGCAGCGTGGCTGTTTATTGTTTTCGGTCTCATTTATTTCATCTGGGGCTTGCAGCGAGGAATAAAGAACAAAGTCCATAAGCATTTGCACATTCACGAAGATGGCAATCTGCACACCCACGACCATGTTCACGTCGAAAACCACGACCATAGCAAGGCAAAAGGAAGCAAAAAGAACCTAACCCCTTGGATTCTTTTCACCATTTTCGTTTTTGGCCCTTGCGAACCCCTCATCCCGCTTTTGATGTATCCTGCGGCCAAAGAAAGCGCCGGTGGAACCATTCTTGTGGCTTCCGTTTTTGGAATTGTGACCATATTGACCATGCTAACAATGGTACTTCTACCACTTCTGGGACTCAAAATGCTACCCATGCGCTTTCTCGAACGATATATGCATGCCATTGCAGGCTTTACTGTTCTAATCAGCGGATTGGGTATTGAGTTTTTGGGAATGTAGGGAAAAAGGGGTTCGCTTAATACGAATATGAGTTTAAATAGAGGCGTTTTTATACCAGACGCATATTAAAAAACAGAACGAACTAAACACCTGTAAAATAAACTATTCAGCCATATTTAAGTAAAAAAAAAAACTTCTAACTGCTTCAAGACTGAGAGCAAAAAATGGTAAATTGTATTCAGAGAAGATAAGCTATAAACACAATATTCTACAACATAATACACAAAAGAGCTGTTTGGTCAACAATTTTAGCAAATATGGCTAAATAAACAGATATAGATTGCCAATTTATATGTCTGAATAAAAAATATTTATAATTTGGCGGTTTGAAATCGTGATAGAAAAATACAACATATTATTTCTTTCGGTACACGCAAGTTTTGTGTTCATCAACATTAAACGCCGCGATCATTTTATGATGTAATCGTTTTGCCCAAAGGCAAAATGTGAAAGAAGATAATTCCTAACAATTTTTCAATTTTCAACTTTAAACTTAAATGAGATGAATTTACCATACGCAGAACCGTACAAAATAAAAATGGTGGAACCAATCCGCCTCAGCACACGCGAAGAACGCGAAAAATGGATTGCAGATGCAGGCTACAATTTATTCAACCTTTCGAGCGACCAAGTATATATCGATTTGCTTACCGACAGCGGAACGGGTGCCATGAGCGACCGCCAGTGGGGAGCCATTATGACAGGCGACGAAAGTTATGCTGGAAGCCGTTCGTATTTCCGCATGAAAAAAGCCATCAAAGACATTCTTGGTTTCGACTATATTATGCCCACACATCAAGGGCGCGCAGCCGAAAACGTGCTTTTTTCTGTTCTTGTTAAAGAAGGCGATTTTGTTCCCGGCAATTCGCATTTCGACACAACCAAAGGTCATATCGAATTTCGCAAAGCCAAAGCCATCGATTGCACCATCGACGAAGCTTTCGATACCGAAAACATGCATCCATTTAAGGGAAATATTGATATTAAGAAGCTTGAGCAAGTATTCGAAACGCATCCGCACGAAAAAATTCCTTTTATCATTGTTACTGTAACCAACAATACAGCTGGTGCACAACCCGTAAGCCTCGAAAACTTGCGTGCAGTGAAAGAATTTGCAAAAAAAGTGAACAAACCGGTGGTTATTGATAGTGCACGTTTTGCCGAAAACGCTTACTTCATTAAAACCCGCGAAAATGCTTGTGCAGCCATGAGTATTAGCGAGATTGTGCTCGAAATGTACAAATGTGCCGACGTAATGACAATGAGCTCGAAAAAAGATGCCATTGTAAATATCGGCGGATTTATTGCCATGAACAGCGAAGAGCTTTTCAAACAAGTAAGTGTTTTCAACATCATCTTCGAAGGCTATATTACCTATGGAGGCATGGCTGGGCGCGATATGGAAGCACTTGCAGTTGGTCTCGAAGAAGGAACCAACTTCGATTATTTAAAAAGTCGTATTTCGCAAGTCGAACATCTTGGCAATCAACTTATTGAGTGGGGCATTCCGCTTCAGAAGCCCATTGGTGGACATGCGGTTTTTATCGACGCTTTGAAATTTTTGCCAGCTGTACCACGCGAACAATATGTAGCACAAACACTTGCTGTTGAGCTGTACCTCGAAGCTGGAATTCGTGGTGTTGAAATTGGAACTATTTTGGCCGACCGCGACCCCGACACACGTCTAGATCGTTTTCCAAATCTCGAATTGGTTCGATTAGCAATTCCTAGACGCGTTTATACCAACAATCATATAGATGTTGTTGCTGTAGCTTTGAAAAACATTTGGGATCGTCGCAACACCATCACAAAAGGATACACCATCGAGTACGAAGCACCTATCATGCGCCACTTCACTGTGAAGCTCAAAAAGGTATAAACAGAAATTTGATTTTTTATTTATTTGAGGCTGTCTTAAACAAAGTCAGTGTTACGACATTCCACCGTTCCGGCGATTTACTAAAGCGATTTAAAAATAAAGGCCGGAACATGGAACCGTCGTAACAGGCACAAACACAACGGTGCCATGTCCTCGGCTAGCTCAACTGCATAACAATGCACTCGGACGGTGGCATGTTCTGTTTGTGCCTAACCTCATATTTTGAGACAGCCTCAATATTTAAATTTGGGAAAATCGATTTCTACAACTTCAAAGAATAATCAGCTCATCAAGCAAGATTCCGTCGACTGTTCGATGTTCGATTCGATACAGCCTGGGCATGTTGTTGCAAGTTATATAAAAAAGTTTGTACTCCGAGGAATCGGCATCGTCGGTAATATGCAATATTTGACTTGGTATTTCGAGCGAATAGACAAATTGATATCCTTTCGGTGAAATCCCCGAAATCAAATGACCCCTGTAAAAATATGTTCTCAAACGACCCATTTCATCTAAAAGATTATGCGCATTGACCCAAAATGCAACGCCTTCTCTCTCCTTATCAACAACACTTGAATAAATAATATTGTCCCCGATTTCAGGTGGATAGTTGAATGATTTTGCGATGAAAGCAAAATCGGCAATGGTATCGCATTTTGCCGTCATACGGGTGGTTGAAGAATCGGGATGGTAAACATTCACAACTACCTCCACTTTTGATTGTCCATTTACCATCGTACTCATGAGTATTCCTCCAAAAAAAAGAATTAAAAAAATTGATTTCATACTGAAAAATTAAGTGCTGAGCTTTCCCAAAACTATGCCATAAAGGAATAAATCAAGAACGAATTTCAGCCAGTGCAGCACCAATTTCGGGGTACTCAAAGATGAAATTTTCGGACAATAATGCCGAAGGCTGAACATCTTGTCCTTCCGAAAGTACCGAAGCTCATTTTCCGTAAAGAATTCTGAGCGCAAAAACGGGAATTACAAAAAATGCAGGTCGATGCAATGCTTTTGCTAGAGCTTTAGTAAACTCGCGGTTGTTGCTTGAAGTTGACACAACCAAGTTGAAAACTGGTGCAGGCTCATTGTGGTTGAGAATATGCAACACAGCCGAAGCAAAATCGAAAATATGGATGAATGGGAATTTCTGAAGACCATTACCTATTCGTCCGCCCAAACCAAGCCGAAACAAAGGAATAAGCTTTTTAAGCGCTCCCCCGCCCTTGCCCAGCAAAACACCGAGACGAATCACGGTCAACTGCGTTGCAGAAGAATCGACAGTAGCAGCTTTTTCCAGGCTTGGCACAATTCGGACAAAAAACCATTTCCAAACAATGTGCTTTGTTCGCTGTGCGTATTTGCGTTGTCGTAAATACCAACTGCCGAAGCGTTGATGAAACGATGTGGTGCAATTTTGCAAAGTTGTATGGCATTTACAATATTTCGGGTTGAGTCAATGCGACTTTCCCACATTTCTTTTTTGTTTTTTGCAGTCCAACGACGGTTCATCGATGCGCCAGCCAAATTAATTACAGCAAAAGAGCCATCGAGTGTGGCGGCAAGGGTCTGCAGATTGCCTCGATATATTTTTCGGGGCAAAACATCAACCGAAAAGCCGTTCGATTTCAGAAAACGAAGCAGATATTGGCCAGCAAAACCACTTCCGCCTGCAATAAAAATCTGTTTTTTATCCAACAAGTTTACCATCCTTTATCACAATTTGCCTATCCGACATATGCGCCAAATCGGCATTGTGTGTAATAATAATAAATGTCTGATTCAATTCGCTACGCAAATGCAGAAACAATTCGTGAAGTTCGCGGGCATTGTCCGAGTCGAGATTGCCACTGGGTTCATCAGCCAAAATAACATCGGGATCGTTGATGAGGGCACGGGCTACAGCAACGCGCTGCTGCTCGCCACCCGAAAGAGTTGCAGGTTTATGAGTTATGCGGTCGCGCAAACCAAGAGTATCCAACAACTTTTCGGCTTTATCGATGGTTTCTGTTTTGTTTCTTCCACCAATAAAAGCGGGAATACACACATTTTCCAACGCAGTAAACTCGGGCAATAAATGGTGAAATTGAAATACAAAACCAATATGTGTATTGCGAAATTCGTTCAATTTTCGGTCGCTCATGGCAAAAACATCGGTTCCATCAAATAGAACTTGACCTCCATTGGGTTTGTCTAATGTTCCAACTATGTGAAGCAAAGTGGTTTTGCCAGCACCCGAAGCGCCAAGAATACTGATGATTTCGTTTTTTTCGACAGTGAGGTCTATTCCTTTCAGAACCTGCAAATCGGCAAACGAGCGAGTGATATTGATTAGCTGAATTGACATTTGTGTTGGGACTATTTGATACGTTCTAAGGTGTAACGATCTTGTTCTATGGTATTATCGACCGTATCGCGCATTTCGAGAATGACTTTGTCTTTGCTGCGCTTGTAATAAATGTAAGTACTATTGAGCAGGTTGCGATTTCCAAACACAACAGTTGAACGTGTGCAACGGGTCATAACAAGTGTTTTGAGGTCTTCTTTCACATATTTACCCATGGTCGATTTGTAAAGTACTTGTCCGGCTACTTCCGAAACCAAAATGTTTTCTACAAACAAAGTATCGCCGTTTACCATCAGCAAGCTCACGCCATCCATGTTGCCCGAATTGTCGCGGTTCCATTTTTCAATTACCACAACGCCTTGGTCGCTGAATTTCCATTCGCCTTCGAGAAATCCCATTCGATGAAGTGCTTTGCCAGGATTTTTGATGGTGTTGCAAGAAACCAGCAACAATACTATTAATGGAAGCCAAAATAA
>DYON01000447.1 GCA_020720525.1 Acetofilamentum sp. | reverse complement strand
TAGGCTCGAATAATACTTCTGGTGCATATCTGAGTACACCCACTCTCGGCAACGAGCGTTGGAGCATTACTGCGGGAGTTGTGTTGGATTTTGGAAAAAGAAAAGAATGAGTAAAGAATCTTACACCACCACCTGGCTCCGCGACCTATGGATTGGAGCCTCCACAGGTATTTGTGGAAGCCCACTGCTGTGGGAAAACCAGCACCGATTACAAGTTTTTTGGGCATTTAATCAAGCTCAAACAAGAAAATCAAGCCACAGTAAATGAGGTCTCTTTAGACTATCGGTTTGGGAAGAAATGAGAAAACAAGAATTACTCCTCGAGCGCTTTCACAGCTGGCAATTCTTTTCCTTCGAGATATTCGAGCATGGCGCCGCCACCAGTACTCACGTAGCTAATTTGATCGGTTAGATTGTAGCGGTTGATAGCTGCAACCGAGTCGCCACCACCAATAAGCGAAAAAGCACCACGAATGGTTGCCGACGCCGTCGAAATGGCCATCGATTTGGTTCCTTGTTTGAATTTCTCAAACTCGAAAACACCAAGCGGACCATTCCACAAAATGGTTTCGCTGTGGTTGATAATTTCGGCAAAGCGCTTAATGGTTTTTTGTCCAATATCGAGTCCCATCCATCCATCGGGAATACTGTCGGCTTCGCTCCATCGGGTTTGAGCTTCGTTGCTGAATCCATCGGCAATAATGGCATCGGTTGGCAAATAGAGGTTCACTCCTTTGCGCACCATTTCGGAAGCAATTTCGCGAGCAATTTCGAGTTTGTCGTCTTCGATAAGCGAATCGCCAACATTGCCACCCAATGCTTTCACAAAAGTAAAAGCCATACCACCACCAATGAGCATATTATCGACCCGATTGATCATATTGCGAATGACGTCAATTTTCGACGAAACCTTGGCGCCACCAATAATTGCTGTAAAAGGCCTTTTTTCGGTATTAAGAATTTTGTCGAGATTGAATATTTCGTTTTCGAGCAGTAAACCACAGTATTTGCTGTTGGGGAAATATTTTGCAATGGTTGCAGTGCTGCAATGTGCACGGTGAGCCGAACCAAAGGCATCGTTTACATACACATCGGCCAATTCGGATAATCGTGAAGCAAAATCTTCGTCGCCAGCTTCTTCTTCTTTGTAGTAGCGAAGATTTTCGAGAAGAGCAATTTCCCCTGGTTTAAGTTTTTGAGTCACATCTTTGGTGCGAGGACCAAACAATTCGCGATCGAACACCACATTTTTGTTGAGCATTTTCGACAAATGAATTGCGATAGGCATCAACGAAAAATTGGGTTCATGTCCTTTGGGCCTACCTAAATGCGACATTAAAATCACTGTTCCTCCTTGGCTGAGGATTTTCTGAATAGTTGGTAGCGACTCACGGATGCGGGTATCGTCAACAATCTCCTGATTTTGATTCAGGGGCACATTGTAGTCAACCCTGATTAGAACGCGTTTTCCGCTAAAATCGACATTTTCGATGCTGGTAAAAGCCATGATTTTCGGTTCTGGTTTCTGGCATCAAAGTTATTAATAATAAAACAGAAAATTAATAACT
>DYON01000110.1 GCA_020720525.1 Acetofilamentum sp. | reverse complement strand
GTCGTCATCCTGAACTTGTTTCAGGATCTATGCAGGATGACATTGATTAATCGTTTAGTTTGTGGCTGTTACGATGCTTCCATGTTCTTGTCGCTTAAAACCGCAAAGCAAAGTCAATTTGCCCGAACGCTGAAATGTCGTAACACTAGCTTTGTTTTGAGATAGCCTCATTTGCACCACCAATGATATTGTTGCACCTGCATCGATGAAAGATATTTGTGAACAATCATTAATTGCTTGCTATTGGTGATTGTTTTTCGATGTAATTATTGATGGATTATTATTCGTAAAGTTCGTGGTTATATGCAAAAAGAGGTGCTTTAGTAACATGATTAAGGATAAATAGTAAAAACAATTGTGGTTTGTTTGGTCGTTCTCCCTAAAAATCGGAAAGCAATAAAACAAAAAAACCTCCGAGAGGAGGCTTTGGAGCGGAAGACGAGACTCGGACTCGCGACCCCGACCTTGGCAAGGTCGTGCTCTACCAACTGAGCTACTTCCGCAATTTTGGACTGCAAATATACAATCAATTTTTAATTTGAAAAAATTTTTTTCATTTTTTTTTGAATCTGGTTTTGTTTAAGACAACAAATTTGAAATCAATCGTTATGTGGTATAATTATTGGAACAATAGACGCCTTAAAATCAACAATATGAAATTATTCACCTTGATGTTTTGTTTGTTTGCTATTGTTGCAATGAGCCAAAACGAGATTTCGATGAATACGGGCAATGGTCAAGGAAATCTGACAAATGTTGCAAACAACAACAATGGAAATATTCAAAACAGAAACATTCAGATTCCAATAAACAATAGCGAGGGAAACAATCCTGTTGCAAATCAATCAGCTGTTAATATTAATCAAGTTCAATCCAATGCTGGCATTAATATACAGCAAGAAGGAAACTACAACCATCAGATACAAACTCAGCAGCGCGAACCAGTGGTTGTTTCAAACAATCACAGCTCCGGGTCTTCGTCATCATCATTTTCGACAGGTTCTCGCCAGAAAACCAGTATGTTTAAAACGATTTCAAAGAAAGTACAAGTGTTTCAGTACAAGCACAAGGGGAAGAAAAAATTTCATCACAACAGAAGCAAGCCAAGTAGAAGTAGCGTATTACGTTGTTTCTAAGTCGTTTTTTTCTCTTCTTTTGGAGCATCTGGCATTTTGTTGTATTGAGTCATGGCTCTATCGATGCCAGCCAACACAAATTCTTCAACAGCTTTAGCCGCAAGTTTTATACGTTCGTTTACAATAGGTACTTGTTCGGGAAACCAACGGCCCAAAACGTATTCGGACTGCATTCCGCGTGGATAATCGTTTCCAACTCCAAAACGCAGGCGCGCAAATTCTTCGGTATTCAGTGTTACAATTATATTTTCGAGCCCATTGTGCCCTCCAGCGCCGCCTTTTTTTCGCATCCGAATAGTACCAGTTGGCAAAGCCACATCGTCGGCTATTACAAGCAAATGTTCTGGTTCTGGGTTTTCGTTCTGAAGCCAATAAGCAACGGCTTTTCCGCTTAAATTCATGTAGGTTGAAGGCTTAATTAGAACAATTTTTCGCCCTTTAAGCATATAAGTAGCCATATCGGCATAGCGCGATGGCGCAAACACAGCTCCATGCGAACCAGCAAGCCAATCGAGCACTTCAAATCCGATGTTGTGGCGCGTTCCAGCATATTCGCGACCAGGATTTCCAAGTCCAACTATAACGTAATTTTTCATCAGCAAATTTCCAAATCGATTATTAAAAACCAGGTTTGCCCAGCAAGCGATACATGTTTTGTTTGTATGCCTCCACTCCAGGCTGGTCGAAAGGATTAACACCCAACGAATATGCACTCAAAGCACACGAAAACTCGAAGAAATACAACAATTCGCCAATTGAATATTCGTCGATGTATGGAATGTTGAGAGTTAGAACAGGTACATTTCCATCAACATGCGCCAATTGGGTGGCTTCGCAAGCTTTTTGATTGACAAACGACATCAATTTTCCCTCGAGATACAAAAGGCCGTCGTCGTCGTTGTGGAGAGTTGGAATTTCGATGTCGGAACTTGGCTTTTCGACAGAAATAAATGTTTCGAACAAAATTCGAGATCCATCCTGAACATACTGTCCTAAAGAATGCAAATCGGTCGAAAAAACCAAAGATGCAGGAAAAAGACCTTTTCCGTTTTTACCTTCGCTTTCGCCGAAAAGTTGTTTCCACCATTCGCTAAGGGTGGCAAGTTGCGGATGAAATGTTGCCAACAATTCAATCGATTTGCCTTTTTCGAGCAAAATATTTCGTGCAGCAGCATACAGCATGGCTGCATTGGTTTTGATGGTGAAGTTTTGAGTGAGTTCTTTTTCGGCCTCGGCTGCTCCCTCTAAAAGTTGATCGATGGAAAAACCACACAAAGCAATTGGAAGCAGTCCCACTGGGCTAAGAACCGAAAAACGGCCCCCAATATCGTCGGGAATAACAAACGAGTCGTAGCCTTTGTTTTCGCACAACGAACGCAAAGCTCCCTTACTGGCATCGGTTACTGCAACAATTCGTTGGGCAGCTTCGTTGCCATATTTTTCTTCCATCAAAGCCCTAACCATACGAAAAGCAATTGCTGGCTCGGTGGTAGTTCCCGATTTGGAAATTGCGACGACCACAGGATTTCGATTGCGCAAAAACGCTATAAGTTGCTGGTGATAGCCCGAATCGAGTTGATGTCCTGCAAAAATCAGTTGAGGCTTCGAGTTGTCGGGAAAGGCTGGCGATAGTGCCTCGTAAATGGCTTTGGTGCCAAGATATGAGCCGCCAATACCTATTACCACAATGGTGTCGGGTTGCATTTTCCCAATTCTCTGTTGGGTGTTTTTTATTTTTTCAAGCAACGTTTTGCTGCCAAGCAATTCGGAAGGTAGGTTTACCCAGCCTGTAAAATTAGAACCCGCTCCACTTTTTTCGAGTAGCGTTTTCATGGCTTGAACAACAATAGATTCGGTTTGCGAAAAATCGTGTTCAGATATAAAATTCTTCAGTAAATTTACATCCGGTTTTGTTTTCATACATTTGCAATTATGAAAGTCAAAGATACAAACTATATGAAAATCAAAAAGCAGGAAACCACCCCTGCTTTTTGCGATAAACCAATAATAAACCAAAAACCTGAAAATATTTTTATGTGTTCGCCAATCAGATTAACACTGCAAAGATACATTGGGTTAAGGGGCTATCGTGTTAATGGGTGTTAAGAAGTGTTAACAAATGTTAATCGGCTTGTATGAAGAAGGAAAGGAGACTTAAAGGTTTCATAATAATTGTATCGGCAATAGCATTGATTGGAATTGCTGCTATACAATATTATTATGTTCGCACGGCTATCGAATCGCGCGAATCGACTTTCGATAGAAATGTAAACGAAGCTATGTCGAAGGTTATATATCAAATCGAAAAAAATGAAATTTCGTCGCAGGTGCGTAACAAATTGAAATCGTACTCGCGCGAATCGCGGCTCATCAATACGCTCGACTCGTTGAATTTGGAGTTGTTTCACTCGTTGCAGCAAATTGGAATCGATAGTATGTGGTCAGATAGTATTATCAAACTTAACCGCGAACGAATTAGCCAACAGGTTGCTTCAAATCAGTATGGAGAATATTTAAAGAACATTGATACTTCAAAAATAACGGATAAAACAATACTTGCAGACCCCGATTCGCTTATTAGGCTCGAATTGCCCTTTTCGCTTCGGAAGCGCTACGAAATTGAGAAAAAGAAAAATGAATATATAAGCCAACGCGAACAAAAGTTTGATGTTTTATACTCTGACGTAGATAAATTTTTGCGTCGAACCTATATTGTAGGCGATGTAATGGAAGACTTTTTCAACATCAATCATTTTTTTCCAGTTGAAAGCCGCATCGATTCGGCCGATATCGATTCGATGGTGCAACAAGAGCTCGATATAAGAGGAATTAAAACCGCTTTCGTGTTTGGAATTTATAGCCCACAGCGCGATACCATAATTTTTCAAAACCATCAAGGCTATTACGAAAATCTATCAAGTAGCAAATATGGCTATCGTCTTTTTCCGAGCGATATGTTTTCGGCTCCCGACTATTTGGTGATTTATTTTCCCGACCGACAACGCTATATTTATTCCGAAATATCGGGAATGTTCTTGCTCACCTTGTTTCTTGTTGCAGTTATTTCTGCTTCGTTTTTCTTTATTTTATTCAATCTTTTGCGACAGAGGCGTTTGTCGGAAATGAAAACCGACTTTATAAACAACATGACGCACGAAATAAAAACACCCATTTCTACCATTTCGTTGGCATGTGAAATGCTGAGCGACAGCTCGTCGGTACTACCGGTTGAGCAGCACGACAATTTTATTCGCATTATTGCACAAGAAAACAAAAGGCTTGCTGCAATGACCGAAAAAATTCTTCAAACAGCAATTTTTGAACGAGGCCAACTGAAATTGAAGCAAGAAAAAACCGATATTCACAAGATTATCAACAATGCAGTAAACAATATAATATTGTGGGTCAATCAGAAAAATGGTAGCATCGAAATACGACTCGAAGCCCAAAAACATTTTTGCGAAGTTGACCCAGTTCATTTCGAGAATGTGATTTTCAATTTGCTCGACAATGCGAATAAATACTCTACCATTCCGGAAATTGTTGTTTCGACATACAATAGCAACGGCTATTTGTGCGTTTCGGTAAAAGACAATGGTGTTGGAATAGCACGAAAAGAATTGAAAAAGATTTTTGAAAAACTTTACCGAGTTCCAACCGGAAACATTCACAATGTGAAAGGGTTTGGATTGGGATTGAATTACGTTAAAGCTATTGTTGATAGCCATTCGGGACATGTTTTGGTTGAAAGCGAACCAGGTCAGGGAACAGTGTTTACAATTAAAATTCAGGTATTGAATGAAAAACAATAAAGTTTTGATTTTACTAGCCGAAGACGACATGAATATGGGACTTATTCTGCAGTCGTTTTTAACAGCTAAAGGATTCGAAGTGCTTCTTTCTCGCGATGGCGTAGATGCTTTGCATCAGTACAATCAGAATACTGGCATCGACTTGGCTTTGGTCGATGTGATGATGCCCGAAAAGGATGGGTTTTCGCTTGCGACCGATCTCAAAAGTGCTTCTCCTTCGCTACCACTCATTTTTTTAACAGCCAAATCGATGCAAGACGATATTTTGCGCGGATTCGATATTGGTGCCGACGACTACATCACCAAACCATTCAGCATGGATGTGTTGTTGGCTCGCATCACAGCTTTGTTGAACCGAACAGTTGCCTTGCAACGCGATGCCGATACACCTATTGCTGTTGGAAAGCTCGTTTTCGACTTCAGCAGACAAACCATTGGAGACGGCAAAGAAATGGTGAAAATGACTTCGAAAGAAGCTCAATTGCTGAAGCTTTTGGTTGACAACAAAAATGGCGTAACCGATCGAAAAATGGCTCTCGATCTCGTTTGGGGAAACGACGACTACTACAGTTCGCGAAGTATGGATGTGTATATTTCGAAGCTGCGAAAAATGCTGAAAATGGATAAATCGATTGAATTAATTAATATTCACGGGCAAGGCTATAAACTTATGTGCGGTTGATTGTGTAACTTTGCAGATTATTGTTTTGAGATGACAGACGAAACTTCAACATTCAGAAATACCAGCGAGTTGTTGGCCGTTGCAAACGAGTATTGCTATTTTATCGAGAATATCTCTAAATACGACTTCGACGACACCA
Organism: Acetofilamentum sp.; assembly: GCA_020720525.1. Taxonomy (GTDB): domain Bacteria; phylum Bacteroidota; class Bacteroidia; order Bacteroidales; family DTU049; genus GWF2-43-63. The sequence goes on along the minus strand of DYON01000110.1, from coordinate 2,817 downwards.
TCGAATTTTTGCGCAAAATTCTTCCGATGCTCTATTTGAAAGGTTGCCTTATTGAGCCAGCCGAAGAGTGCGACGAAGCTTTTATGCAGCGCTATGTAACCGAAGAAACGTATCAGGATATTTACAACGAAATTCGCAACAAGCTCATTGTATGCAACGAGTTTTACGAATTCGATAACGAATTGAAAGAACCTGTTGCCAAAACCGTTGCAGAGGGACTTACCGATATTTATCAAGACATGAAAGACGTCCTTACTGTTTTCATGCGGGGCATAGAACCCGAAAAAATATGCGCTGTTTTTTATCTTCATCAGTGGTTCGACGAACGCTGGGGAGCGCATATAGCCTCGTTGCTTCCAGTTCTTCACAAACAATATACCGACAAATTGTCTGGCAGCAATGCTGGAACAGATTTTGATTAAAACCCGCATCTATGAAAAAATTATTTCTCTTTCTTGCAGTCGCTTTTTCCTTGACCAGCACAAGCTTTAGTCAGGGATATAAAATCAACATCAAAGTAATGGGCTTGTCCGATACTTCGGTTTATTTAGGGTACTACTACGGAAAATTCCAATACGTAACCGATACCACTCGACTCGATAAAACCGGAAAGGGCGTTTTCGAAAACACCGATACTGTTGGTGGGGGCATCTATTTTATTATTATGCCCAACAAAAAGTATTTTGAATTTATTCTCGACAAAGACAGAATTCTTAATTTCGAAACCGATACAACCGATTTAGTGCAAAATTTAAAAACAAAAGGCTCCGACGATAATGCCTGGTTTTTTGATTATCAAAAGTTTATTGGTGTTCAAGGCAAATTGATGGAAAAACTTGGAGCCGATTTCACTCGCTTGAAGGCTGCCGACAACAAAGATTCACTTAAAATTGTTGAAGAAAAAATGAAGGCAGTCAACAAAGAAGTAACCGATTACAAAGAGAAGTTTGTTAATGATCATCCCAAATCGTTTGTGTCGAAAGTGTTCAATGCTTCGCGCGAACCAGTGGTACCCGAGGCTCCCATTTTGTCGAATGGACGAAAAGACTCTCTGTTTGAATACAAATATTTCAGAGCTCATTTTTGGGACGATTTCGATTTAACCGACGATAGATTGTTGCGCACACCCATTTTGAACAACAAACTCGATCAGTATTTCAATAAGGTTGTTCCACAGATTCCCGACACATTGATTGCTGAAATTGATGCTATAATTGAAAAATCAAGACCAAACAAAGAGGTTTTTAAGTATATTGTTTGGTACCTCACACACCAATACGAAACTTCGCAAGTGATGGGAATGGATGCTGTGTTTGTGTTTTTGGTTGATAAAGTATATCGTCCGGGCGATGCATTTTGGGTGTCGGATAACGTGAAAGGTAAAATTATTGCTCGTGCCGATAAAATTAAGCCTAATTTAATAGGCAAAGTGGCTCCAGAGCTTATTCTCATCGACACCAACAATCGACTTGTTTCGTTGCATTCCATTGTAGCCCAATATACTGTTGTTTATTTTTGGGATCCAGAATGTGGTCATTGTGCCAAAGAAACTCCTAAGTTGATAAAATACTACAACGACGTGAAAGATACGTTAGACATTAAGATTTATGCCGTTTGTTCCGATACCAGCCTCACTCGCTGGAAAAAGACAATTCATGAGAAAAAAATGGAGCAGTTTATCAATGTAAATGGAACGCGAAGTGCAGAGGGCAATTTTCACGATTTGTACGACATATACTCAACACCTGTTGTTTATTTGCTCGATCGCAAAAAACGTATTCTTGCCAAGCGTTTACCTGTCGATCAAATAGGACCATTCATTGAGTTTTACGAAAAACGTCCACTTTTTACCGACTGATAGGTAGTGAAATTGCTCAACAATTCATCGCCAGAGCGCAAGAAGGGTATCGCTTTTGCCATGACCGATGTATTGGCCATGACGGGAGTGTATATTTTCTCGAAAATATTTTTAACTGATCTTCCTTTTCCTGTTTTTGGAATTTATTGGTTCTCGGCAGGTTTGTTTTGGAATATTATTTTGTCGCTATTTGTGAAGGGAACGTTTGAGCAAGTTACTTTCAAACGCAATTATCTTGTTTTTTTGGCTCTTATAGGTATCATTGATATGACAGCCACACTTATTTGGTTTAAAGCCGTTGACGAAACAGCAAATCCGTCTTTGGTTTCTTTTATGACCAATATAAGCCCAATGTATGCTCTTTTGCTCGGGTTTTTCTTTCTTAAAGAACGCATGTCGATAAGCGAAATTGTGGGTATTTTCATCACATTGGCTGGAGCAGTTTTGATTGGTTATAATCCCGATTTTCAGCTGAAAAACTTTCTTTTTACTGGAGCTGGACTCATTTTGATTTCTTCCTTCATTAGTCAGGCTGGGAAGGCTTTGCTCAAAACGAGAATTAAAAACTATCATGCAATTGTGCTTAGCATCAATCGAATTGTATTTTTACTTGCGTTTTCGATACTTTTTGTAATAATTGAAGATTACTCCATCGATATTGGGCTTGAAAACATTCTTTTGATTGCTTTAGGGGCAATGCTTGGCCCATTGTTGTCGGCCTATGCTGGTTTTAATGCTTTGGCTAGGCTCAAAGTTGCCACATACTCTATTTTGAGTACCAGTCGTTCGTTTTTTGTTATGATAGCATCGTTTTTGGTGCTAAACAATTTGCCCGATCAAGTTCAAATTGTTGGAGGATTGCTTACTGTGGCAGGTGTTATTCTTATTTCAGTCGCGAAAGTTAAATAACTCAAGTTTCGCACCCTCTACTGAACTAATCTAATCAAGCGAAAACGGGA
>DYON01000446.1 GCA_020720525.1 Acetofilamentum sp. | reverse complement strand
GAACAATAGAAATTAAATGAAAGCACTAAGAGATTTATTAGATAAAATGAAACCTCACGTAGAGCCGGGCGGAAAGTTCTCGAAACTTAGGTCGGTCTTTGAAGGTTTTGAAACATTCCTTTTTGTGCCAAATGCCGTAACCCACAAAGGGGCGCACGTAAGAGATTCAATCGACTTAAAACGCACTATGATAGTAGTGGTTTTGGCACTTGTGCCGGCTCTTTTATTTGGCATGTGGAATGTTGGCTTTTGGCACTACGCCGCTATCGGACAAGAAGGCAGTATGTTTGAATATTTCTGGTTCGGTTTTCTCAAAGTTTTGCCCATCATCATTATATCTTATGGTGTAGGTTTGGGAATTGAATTTGTGTTTGCACAAATCAACGGACACGAAATACAAGAAGGCTTTTTAGTTTCGGGTATGCTCATTCCGTTAATCGTGCCAATTGACACGCCACTTTGGATGATTGCCCTTGCTACAGCCTTTGCCGTTATCATAGGCAAAGAAGTTTTTGGCGGAACGGGAATGAACATTGTCAATCCGGCACTTACAGCCCGTGCCTTCCTTTTCTTTGCCTATCCAAGCTCCATGTCGGGCGACAAAATCTGGGTACAAGGCTTAACAAAAGGCGAAGGAATTATAGACGCTTCTTCGGGTGCAACACCTTTGGCACACGGTGCAGCAGGCGAATTGGACAAAATTCCTTCTATCATGGACTCCTTTTTAGGATTCATTCCGGGTTCAATAGGCGAAACTTCCAGTTTGGCTATATTAATTGGAGCAGCCATTTTAATTTTCGCCGGAATAGGAAGCTGGAAAATCATGCTTTCCACCGTAGTAGGTGGTTTGGTTATGGGATTGATATTAAATGTTTTTGCCACCGACACGAATCCTTACATGGCACTTCCGGCAGTGCATCATTTGTTTCTTGGCGGATTTATGTTTGGAGCCGTATTTATGGCTACTGACCCCGTAACGGCTGCACAAACCGACACAGGCAAATGGATTTACGGCTTTTTAATCGGTCTGCTTGCCATTTTGGTACGCGTACTCAATCCGGCTTTCCCCGAAGGAATGATGTTGGCTATTCTTTTAATGAACGTTTTTGCTCCGCTGATTGATTATTACGTTATCAATGCCAAAGTAAAAGCCCGTTTGAAAAGAGCGCAAAAATTAGTTTCTAAAGCATAACTATTAATAAAAAAACAGAAAAATGAATACAAATAGTAACTTATATACATTTATTTACGCATCTGTTCTGGTAATAATAGTTGCTGCGGGGCTTGCTTTTACTGCTATTCAACTAAAACCTTTGCAAGACAAAAACATTAGAATCGAAAAGATGTCTAATATTTTGAGTTCTGCAAACATTGAAAGCACAGCAAAAGACGCCGAAGAGAAATTTAAACAATACATTACAAGTAGCTATGCTGTAAATACAAAAGGCGAAAAACTCGAAGGTGTTGATGCTTTTACTATTGATATGGTAAAAGTAGGTAAAGCCATCGGTAAAATAGCTGAACTGGGCGAAAGCAAAGAAGCCGAAAGCCTCAAAGCCGAACTTCAATTGC
>DYON01000109.1 GCA_020720525.1 Acetofilamentum sp. | reverse complement strand
CAGAAGCAATCTTTGTCTCGGAATTCGGAGCTACAGGGAAAAGCGAAGCTAATCCGCCTTCGAATTTCGATTGACTTATTCAAGCAATTTGATATTTTATTCAGAAGCAATCTTTGTCTCGGAATTCGGAGCTACAGGGAAAAGCGAAGCTAATCCCACTGAAATAAATTCATCTATTCACCGTTACCCAATCAAATCTACATTCAATAATGGGCGTATCGAAAAACCCACTTTTGTCATATTGAGCGGCATCGAAATATCGATGCAATCAACTATTATTCAATGCGATATAAAATGAGATTGCTTTGTTGATTGCATACAAAATGTGGTTTTTAGAGATACCCTAATCATAATCAGTAGATTTTGTACTTTTGTATCAAATAAGAATAATGGCTCGAGAAACAATATCGGAGCGAAATTTATTTCGTATTTCATTCGTTGTTTTCACAATGGCTTTACTTATGTTGTTTTCGTTTGTAGCCCAATCGCAATCGATTAAAGGAGAATTAATAACTGGGTTAAATCTATCCCAAGTTGATGGCGACGAGGTGGTCGGATATCGCAAACTAGGTTTTAATACTGGCGTTGGAGCTATTTTACCAATTGGTGGTCAATGGTCTATTTCGGTTGAAACATTGTTTAGTCAAAAAGGAGCCTACAAAAAATATCCTTTAGAATACAACGACTCGTTAGGGCTACCTTATTATAACCTAAGGCTCAATTATGCCGAAGTTCCAATAATGCTTCATTACAACGATAAAAACAAACTTATATTCGGATTAGGTTTTTCGTATGGCAGGCTGGTTGATATGACCGAAATAGAACATGGGCAAGATATTGGCTGGGCTTCAGCTAATGGACCATACAGCATTGGAGATTGGAATATTCTGCTCGATTTGCGTTTCAGAATGTTTTGGAGATTGTATTTCAACTTCCGATATGTTTATAGCATGGCTCCCATTCGGGAACGAACATATACATCGGGAGTGAACACTTGGACGCGTCAGCAATACAACAATATGCTTACTTTCCGGCTACTTTTTGTCTTCAATGAAGAAATAGAATAGATTTTCAAATTTTAATAATTCATGGCACATGCAACTAAAATCAAATTGCAGATGTCTTTGTTTTGAAAAAATTGTTACCTTTGTTTTCAGTTTTTAAACCTAAACCAATCAAGTTATGAGAAAACTTCTAATCTTATGCGCAGCGATGCTTGTTTCGGCAGGTATCATGGCCCAAAGCACCGCAACTAAACATGTAGTTGGGGTCTCCAACAAGTACCAAAAGGTACAAAAAGTAAATCAAAACGGTAGTTCAACTTCGCATGAAGTGAATGCCATTCAGCGTCCAGCACAAAACAACTTCAAAGCTACCGAAGCTATTTCCAAAACCTTAATTGGATCTTCGAAGAACGTTTATACTGCGTTAGTTTCAGAAAGCACTTGCCTTACTGCAAACGAAGAAACTGGATTAATTGCATTTACACACCGCGTAATCAGTTCATCTGCTAGTAGTTCTGGTTTCATCCAAACATCTTTTTCCTCAGATGGTGGATTTGCATGGGACAGCACAACCGTAATTCCTTGGCAAAATTTTGGTGGATATTCAGGTCGCTATCCAAGTGGTGTTATCTACAACCCAACAGGCAACACAACACCAGCCAATGCTTATGCAGTTGTAACTGGTCCTATGATTGAATCGAGTTGGGCTGGAGGTTTTTATGCTTCAGAACAATTTGACGGAACTGGAATCAATCAACAGTACACATATAATGTAAATGATACTGCAGTTGGTGGATTTGGCTACGTTGATAACATGCCTCGTAATTTTCTTCAAACTCGTGGCGATAAATTTTTCGTTGTTGGAGAAGCTAACACAGATGATGGAACAAACTATACAGGATTTACTACAATTATCAACAAAGGTCTTTGGAATAGTACAGGCGATAGCGTTGATTGGTCACGTTCAGTAAATATTCCTGCTTATCTTACAGATGGCGCTGGAAACCCTGATGGTTATGCTATTCCTGGTCTTGTTTTTGACAATGCAGGAGTAAATGGTTATCTAGTTTATATTGGCCGCGATGGCGATGCTACCGATAATCTTACATTTCAGCCAATGATTTACAAATCGACCAACGGTGGGTCCTCATGGACAAAACAAGCTGCTTTCAATTGGGCTACTGTCCCAACAATTGCAGCAATTGCCACCGATTTGTCGAGCGTTAACCGCCCAAGTTTTGGCTCTGTAAAAGACGTTACCATTGATGTCAATGGCTATGTGCATTTTGCAACCTATATTCATGGTGCTTTCAGCGACAATGTCGATTCACTTGGCTATTTCAATGTTTACAACCTTTGGAACGGTTTTGTTTGCGACATTCACCAAACTGCAACTGGTTGGGATGCATTTATTATTGATACCGTTTGGACAAAAGATGTTGACGATGCAAACAGTCCAACTACCGATCCACTCACATGGGACGAAAGAATGCAGATGAGCCGCACAACAGATGGCAGCAAAATTTTCTATGCTTGGATGGATACCGACACTCTTCTTGGCGAATACAACCTCTATCCAGATATTTATGTGAAAATATATGATGTTGCTACATCGACACTTGGACCCAAAGTTAACGTAACCAAAGGTGGCGATTACGATGCCAACAACTATTGGATGTATTTCAGCGATATTACTTTCGATATGGGAACATACTACCAACTTCATGTTTCAACAACCGATCTTAATCTATCTGATATTGCCCCCGTTAATCACCGCTACATCAATGGTTTATACTTAAATTCAGCTGGAAACCTTGTTGAAAGTGTTAACGAACTTCCTTTAGATGCTTTTGTTTCTCTTTATCCTAACCCAACTTCGGGCGAGCTAAACATTGCTTTCAACGACAATGCTTCGGGCAACTACAATCTTGTTGTTTACAATACGATTGGTAGTGTTGTTTTGAACGACAATATCGACGTTACTGGCGCAGTTGTTAGAACAATCAGCCTTGAGAAACTGCCTGCTGGAATCTATATGGTCGAAGTTTCAAACGATAATGGAAAAACATCGAAAAAAGTTATCAAGAACTAATCATTCCTGATTTACTTACTTCAAAAGCTGCCCTTGCAAGGGCAGCTTTTTTTTATCAAAAAATCATATACTCAAAAAATCGTACTTTTGAACTAAATTTGCAGCATGAAGAGAATTGCGGTTTTTCCTGGCTCTTTCGATCCTGTAACAAAAGGACACGAAAACATTGTTCGCCGATCGGCGCCACTGTTCGACGAACTCGTTGTTGCAATTGGCGTAAATGCCGACAAAAAGTCATATTTTCCACTCGACAAACGTGTTGAATGGCTAAAAATTGTTTTTGCAGATTTAAAAAATATACGTATCGACCATTATCACGGTCTCACAGTCGATTATTGTTTGAAACAAAATGCCAATTACATTTTGCGTGGTTTGCGCACTTCGGCCGACTTTGAATTTGAACGTAGCGTTGGGCAAGTAAATAAAATGCTTTACCCACAAATAGAAAATATTTTCATGCTCACCCGTCCCGAACACACACCCATCAACTCATCAATAGTTCGCGATATTCATCGCAATGGTGGCGATATAAGTCTTTTTGTTCCCGAATTGGTGTCGGGGCTAATTGAAGCATGGCAATAACGAGCTATCTTGTTCGTTAATATTTGAAAGAGGGAAGAAATGGGCACTAAACAGATTCGACTTACAATAGCTTTCGTGTTGCTGTTTTCCAGCGCATTGTTTGCTGCAAAAACCACCATTAAGGGATATGCTCCTGGTGCCGAGAATCTCGAAATCAGGCTTTACAAATGGGACGATTATATTAGCTTTCGCGAAGTGTTGATTGCGCGTGCGCCTATCGATTCGACTGGTCATTTTAGCATCGCTCTAAATGTATTTGATAAGCAAGTAATAATGAGCTTTTTTAGAATCATGGATTTTATAAGTCCCGAAATCTATATTCCTGCTGGTAAAACCTACAATATTGAATTCGAAAAATTTGATTACAAAGACCCCAGCCGCATTTATGTACCACTTCTTTCGTCGGTGAGTTTGAAATACACTTTAAAAAACAACGATAGCACCGACATCAACAGCCTGATAGGCAAATACAATTACGATTTGTCTAATTTTCTCATGAAACTCTCTGGAATGCACGAAGGCATGCAGGCCAAATCGATTATGCGGCCTCCAAAAACGAAAATCGATAGTTTCGCAATGGAAATGAATGCAAAATATATCAAAATAAACAACGATTTTTTTCATTCATATTTCACCTATTCGTTAGCAAATCTTCAATTAACTACCTATTCGCGCAGCAAAAAAAGTCTGTTCGACAATTTTTTGTACAAAAAACCCATACTTTACGATAATGTTTCGTACATGGATTTTTTCAGTAATTATTTTACCGATTTCATTTATGGAGTTTCAAAAAAAATACCTCCTTACGATATTATTGTAAATGTAAATCATAAAACCAATCTCACAGGATTGATTGATTCGCTTGGTAAAGATACTTTGCTTCGCAACGAGCAAATACGCGAAGCTGTTTTGCTTCTCAATATTCGCGATTGGTACACATCGGCAACTTTCGAACAAGACAGTCTGATAAAAATTCTGCATATATATACGAAAACCACCAAATTCGATTTACAGGGTCGCATTGCAGAAAATTTGGCTTTTATGCTTACAAGATACAAAGCTGGAGCAAAATTACCCGAATTCGAGTTTAAATCGATTGACGATGAAAAAATAAGTCGCGATTCGCTGTATGGAAAATACACATTCATGTTTTTTTTCACTACATGGAGTCATGCATGCCTTTCGGAGCTTCAAGTTGTTGAAAAGTTACAAAACGATTGGTCGGACAGTATTCGGTTTGTAGCAGTGAGTATGGACCGCGAGCCACTGAAATTGTATTATTTTCTTCAAGAAAACGCATTTTCTTTCCCTTTTTACAGCTTCAACGGCTATTATGAAATTGCAGAACAACTCAGTATAAAAACCTATCCTCATTGTATGCTACTTGCAAAAGATGGGAGCATTATCGACTATTGCACTCCCATTCCTAGCGAAGGTGTTGTAGAATTGTTCGATAAAATAGCTGGGAAAAAAGTGGTTACCACCCAAAGTTTTAAGGTTGGGCAATAAATTCTATCGACTCTTTCACAACCGATTGAAGCGACAAATAAACTTTTTCAACCATTTTTTCAATATCTTGTTGTTCAACCCATTCCAAATCTGAAATACCTTCTTCAATTTGTGGCTTGAGCACTCCGTCGCCCATCGATTCCATCAAAAACCAATGAGTTTCTTTCAAAATCCATTCATGTCCGATGGTATAAACATGATACGACGACGCAAGACGATGAACAATTCTTAGGTTTTTCAGTCCTGTTTCTTCGGTCACTTCGCGCACAGCAGCATGTTCTTCGGTTTCGCCGAAGTCGATTTTGCCTTTAGGCAAGTCCCAATGACCGCGACGATAAATAAAAAGCATTTCGTTGTCGCTGTTTGTTACCACACCACCAGCAGCTGCAACAATTTTCATTCGTGTGTAGAAATTGATAAAAAGTTTTTCGGGATCGGTAGATATCAGGTAAAATGTGTTGCAATCTTTTTGCTTATCAATTTTGTTTAGAATCTCTTGAATACTGGAAAGGTCGGGATCTAACAACACAAAATCGCGACTCAAAACAGATTCATCAGGAGAAGTGAAGCAAATCACTTTATCTCTAAGAAAAACTTTATACATTTGTGTCATGATTTACACGAAAGAAATAGCAGCAGAAACAGCCCGGATGCTTTTGCAAATTAAAGCAATAAAATTGAATCCGGCAAATCCATTTACATGGGCAAGTGGTTGGAAATCGCCCATTTATTGTGATAACCGCAAAACTTTGTCGTTTCCCGACACGCGGAATAAAATACTAAACTTCTTTGTTGATATTGTAAAAAACAAATATGCTGGCGCCGAAGTAATTGCTGGTGTGGCTACTGCGGGCATTCCAATGGGAATGCTCATAGCTCATCAACTTCAGCTTCCATTTATTTATGTTCGGTCGTCGGCCAAAGATCATGGCTTGCAAAATCAGATTGAAGGCGTATTGAATGCTGGACAAAAAGTGGTAGTGATCGAAGACCTCATTTCGACTGGTGGTTCGAGCTTACGTGCAGTAGATGCAATTCGAGCAGCCGAAGGCAATGTTTTGGGAATGGCAGCCATTTTTAGCTACGCTTTTCCGCATGCCGAAAGCAGTTTTGCCGAAGCCAATTGCGAACTAACAACGCTCAGCAATTATCCTCATTTAACTGAAATAGCTCTCGAGCAAGGAGTTATTGGTTCTGATCAAATTGAATTACTCAACCAGTGGCGTCAACAGCCCGAATCATGGGGAAAATAGTATGGCCGAATTTGAAAGCAAAAAAGTAACACTCAATGCCGAACGAATAACTGTATTTGAGTTTTTAAGCGATTTTCGCAATTTTAGCAGCTTGCTCGATGGCAAAGTTCAAGATTGGGAGGCAACAGCAGATTTTTGCCAATTCAAAGCCGAAGGTGCTGGCTTGGTAAAATTGCGTTTCAGACGTCGCGAACAAGGAATGGTGGAAGTTGAACCCGATATGTCGCTTCCTGTTAGTGGTGAATTAGCTATTTATATCGAAATGAAAGACATTTCGCCCAAAACCGAAGCCATTGTTGGCGCTCGTGTCGAAATTCCGCCTATGTTTCGAATGATGATAAGCAGACCCCTGAAAAACGTTCTTGAAATGATTGCTGCTGCTTTGGAAAAGAAATACAACGGTTGATTACGTGTTTTTCTTCAATAGCATCGAAAATTCGAGTTCAAAATTGGGGGTAAAGACGCCTTTTTTTAAGTTTCGCTTTATTTCGGGGATTGTCCACCATCTCAAATCGGTCACTTCGGAGGTATGAGCAAACTTATCGCTCTCCAATGCACGATGAATAAATACAAAAACCAATTCGGTTTCAACGTCGCTTTTCCAAATATATTTCTGCGAAAATAACGGTTTGAACGACTTGAGACCAATTTCTTCGCGGGTTTCGCGCTGCAACGCTTTTTCGATACTTTCGCCCCACGAAACGTGGCCACCAACCGAAGTATCCCATTTCCCAGGCTGAATGAGTTTGTCTTTGGGGCGCAACTGCAACAAAAATGCGCCATCGTGCCGCACAACATGCAAATGAACAACCGGATGCAGCTTGTGCGAACCGTCGTGCACCTCGTAACGGCTTGCGCGCTCAACAATTTTTCCTTCTTCGTCAACCACAGGAACATATTCAACTGAACTACGTGGCCTGCGAAGTTTTTGCATCAGAAACATGGCTACAAGATAAATTCCCATCATAATATAGAGCAATGTTCCACCAACAAACAACCAAGCTTCCTTGCTGAGGAAATAAATTGAATAAACGGTTGCCAAAGCATGAATAGCTGCCACCATTAAAAATGCCCATAAATTGCGATTGAAAAATCTCTTTTGCGTTTCGTCGAGTTCCATTTCGCCCATGTAGCGTTTCGACATGAGTAGAAACAGATTTTTGCGCGATAGCAACGAAAAAAGGAGAAACCCGATAAGCAATACGTCCATCAATACGGGTTTCCACAGAAAAAGCTTTTCGTCGTCGAGCGATAAAGAAACAGCTCCGAGAACTATAAGAAGAGCTGTATCGATGAGCACAAAACGATCCCACACTTTTTGGCGAATGCGCATATAGATGAGTTGCACTATTCCAAACCCAAGCGCAACTGCAATTCCAATTGCAGTACCAAAAATTTCGTCGGCTGCAATAAAAACAATCAATGGCAACAGCCCTGGAAGCAATTTCGACAAGATGGGATTCATCAAAAATATTTTACTGCAAATGTAATTATTACTTGCTAAAACTGTTTTTCACAAACACAAATTCAACCATTTTGATACAACAATCAAAAACTTCATCCGCCGCGTGGATCGGGTTTTAGCGGCATCTTGGCCATTTTTTCGACCTGCAAGTTCAAAGCACCTAAATCGTTGATTACCTTACCATACAGCAAATACACGCCGTTGCCGCGAAACGGATATTTTCGAAGGCTATCAGGAAAATGAACAGCTTCAAAGAAGTTGCCTTGCACATCCATGAAGCTGGCAAAATACATTTTTTCATTTTTCTTGGTACGAACAGACTTAATAGCTACCAGCACTGCAATCATACGCACAGAGTGTCCCACCAGCTCTGGCATTCCTGTGGACGAAATCTCACCCCGAAATGAAGTCTGCAGCAAATCGAACCAAGTCATCGACACCGGAAATCCCAACAATTCAATCTCGTCGTACGCATCTTCAACAATCGAAGTCTCGAGCGAAGGCAGATGTGGCAACTGATGAGTGAAGCCGAAGAGCTTGCCGCTGGACTCAGGTGGACCCGACACCTTTTCGCCCGACAAGGTTTACCACAACAGTTCGGGCTTTTGCTTGCCTGTAAATGCGAATGCTCCAGCTCGAATAAGCAACACCATCTGTTCGCGAGAGGTATGGGTGCGCGCCAAAAAATCGCT
>DYON01000108.1 GCA_020720525.1 Acetofilamentum sp. | reverse complement strand
ATAATCGTGCTTTCTTCGCGCGTTAAGGTTAGCTTTACAGGCTTTTGAAGCAAAAAAGCAAACAACGAAGCGTGCCCTTGAACAGTCGTGTCTTCTTTTCCGCCAAAGCCACCACCGTTGGGAACCAAAACCACACGAACTTTTTCCTCGGGCAAATTCAGCATTGTGGCAACCTGCCGGCGGTCTTCGTAAATTCCTTGCCCCGACGAATACAGCAAAACTCCATCTCCATCGGGCAATGCAACAGCACTTTCTGTTTCCAGAAAAGCGTGTTCGATTCGCTGGGTGTTAAAAATATTGTGATAGCTGTATTTTGAATTTGAAATAACATCGGTTGCATTTCCTTGCTTCAAATTGCAATTGTCGAGCAAATTTACATGATGATTGTGCACTTGAGGCGAATCGGAGCGTAAGGCTTCGTGCATATCGACAACGGGTGAAAGCACTTCGTATTCAATTTTGATAAGTTTTGCTGCTTTTCGAGCATTTTCGGCTGTATTTGCAACAACACCAGCCAACACATCGCCAATGTAATGAGTGGTTTCACCTTCAGCAATCATGGCAGGCCAATCTTTGTAAATGAGCCCCACAAAGCGGTCGCCAAGAATATTGTTGGCTGTGAATATTCTTTCAACACCTTCGCAATTCAAGGCTTCCGCGAAGTCAATTCTTAATACTTTAGCCCTTGGGTGGTCGCTGAAACGCAAAGCACCATGAAGCATTCCAGGAAAACTCATGTCGTTCACAAATTTTCTTTGGCCAATGGCTGTTTCATACGCTTCGTATTTGGGCATAAAATCGCCCACCCCTTTGTTGCTACTATCGGGCTCGCAGCATTTGTGTTCCGACATTAATTTGGATGAAAATTCAATTGCACTTTCAATTTTTTTGTATCCAGTGCAACGGCACAAATGCCATTTCAGAGCAGTGCGAATTTCGTCGATGTTGGGGTTGGGATTGTCTTGCAGCAAAATTTTGGTTCGCATTACAAAACCTGGTGTGCAAAATCCACATTGTACAGCTCCCTTTTCAACAAATGCTTTAGCGATGAGGTCGCGGGTATTGGCTGGAATTCCTTCGAGTGTTAAAATGGCAGCACCTTCGAGCGAACCCATTTTTGTAACGCAACTCAGTTTAGCCTTACCGTCAATTTCGACCAAACAAGCTCCGCAAGCCGATTGACCATTGCAGCCATCTTTCACAGAAGTGATGTTTTTTTCGTTGCGAAGAAAGTTTAGCAGCGACAATTCGCCGTTGCCATTAAATTCAATTTGTTCGTTGTTGAGACTAAAAGTAACCATATCAGCAAACGATTTGGTGCTACATATTTTTTTAATGATTCCAGACTACAAAATGCCGGAATTCAATATTATTTTTGCTGAAAATCTTTCAGAAAATCAGCCGGAATTACAGCTTCAGGAATTTCAATCATTGATTGAACTGCATTCACATCTTTCAATCCGCTGCCAGTGAGAATAACACAAACACTTTCGCCAACGCTGATTTTAGACTCTTGCTGTTGTTTGAGCATCCCTGCAAAGGCAGTTGCGGCAGCTGGTTCTGCAAATATACCAGTTTGGCTGCTGAGCATTTTTGAGGCTTGAAGAATTTCCAAGTCACTCACCTTAACCAATTCGCCAAGATAATCGAGGAGAAATTTTCGAGCCATGAAGAAGTTTCGGGGAATATCGACTGAAATGGAGTCGGCAATAGTGTTCGATGCTTGCGAAACAAATGATTCCGAGTGCAAATTGTTGATGATATTACTGCTTCCTTCGGCTTGCACAGCAACAATAACGGGCATTTTGTCAATAAGTCCGAGTTTTAGTAAGTCTTCGAATCCTTTGTACACCCCTGAAATAATAACGCCATCGCCAACTGGAACAAATATTCGGTCGGGAGCTTTGTTGCCGCATTGGGCAAACAATTCGAACGACACTGTTTTTTTCCCTTCGATGGTGAAAGGATTGTAAGCCGTATTTCGATTGTAGATGCCCGTTTTTTCAGTCAAGGCAACACTCAAGTCGAATGCATCGTCGTAGGTTCCAGCAACAGGTACAATTTGAGCTCCATACATCAGAATTTGAGTCAACTTGGCTTTGGGAGCTGCAGCTGGAACACAAATGATGGCTTTTTGTCCTTGCGAGGCGCAAATGCCAGCCAACGACGAACCCGCATTGCCAGTTGAAGCTGCTATAATCGTATTAATTCCATTTTCTTTTGCAAAAGCAGAAACCAGCACCGAAGCTCTGTCTTTGAACGAAAAAGTTGGATTGCGCGAATCGTCTTTGAGAAACAACGAAAAGGAAAGTATTTTTCCATTCAACTCATTCACTGGAATCAAAGGTGTGTTGCCAACAGCCAAACTGCCTAAACTTTCGTTTTTTTCGATGGGCAGCAAAGGCAACCAATTGGTAGAGACGCTTTTTGTAACGTCTCTACTAAATTGGGCTTTTAAATCTTCGTAACGATAAACAATCTTCAATATGCCTTTTGGAGGCTGATTGGCAGTATTTTGTTGTGAACACACTGGGCACAAATACATGAATTTGTCATCGTAGTATTCCTTGCCACAGTCGCTGCATTTGAAGAAATATTTACCAGCAGCCATTATGCATTTTTCACTTCCTGGTTGAATTCTTCAATCAATTCGTCCCATTTAGCAACCTGATTGAAAAGAGTTGTCCAAATATCGTGGTCGTTCCACAGTTGATTCAGCTCTTCGAGTGGCTTTTCTTGCTGTTCAATCCACGTGAAATATTTCAAATTATGAATTGCTTTTTGGTCGGCAAAGGTGAGTTCTTTTAAATAATCAACAGAAGCTGCAAGCATCGATTTTTCAAAATCGCGAGCGGCTTGCATTTCGTTGTAAGCACCTTTTTCAACATTTTGTTCGTTGAGACGCGATTCGTACATATCCATACTATCGGTTGCAATCGAAATAATCACATCGTTCTCGTCCATTTCGTAGTATTTCGCTGTTTTAATGGCCGAAATGAGGTTTGCGATGCTCGAAATTCCGAGATAATTCAATTTATTAATTACAGCAGCATCGAGTCCAAGCCTTTGAAGGAATTTTTTCCCTTCGGGCTCGTTGAACAGACGCATAGCGCGCATGCAATCTTCGTCGTCGATAGCAGTAACAACATTGGTGTTTTTCACATTGTGAACCCAAGGCACGTGCTTGTCGCCAATTCCTTCAATGCGATGTCCGCCAAATCCGTTGGACAACAAAGTAGGACATTGAAGAGCTTCGGAAGCAACCACTTTTAAGGCGGGAAAATTGGTTCTGAGGTAATCGCCAGCAGCAATAGTTCCAGCACTTCCAGTGTTTGAAATAAAAGCCGAAAGGCGCGATTTGCCCGTTTTCACATAGTTAAATATTTCTTCAATGGCGGGTCCGGTCACGTTGTAATGCCAGACAGGATTTCCAAACTCGTCAAATTGATTCAGAATGATGTGGTCGGGTTTGGTGCGACGGATTTCCCAGCATTTGTCGTAAATTTCTTTCACATTCGATTCGCAGCCAGGAGTAGCATATACTTCTGCACCAATTTCGCGCAACCAATCGAAACGTTCGCGGCTCATTTCTTCGGGAAGAATAGCAACTGCGGTGCATCCCATCAGCCAAGAATCGAAAGCACCACCACGACAATAGTTGCCCGTGCTGGGCCAAACTGCTTTGTGATATTCGGGGTCGAATTGACCTGTAATAATGCGAGGAGCTAAACAGCCATAAGCTGCACCAACTTTGTGTGCACCAGTTGGGAAGTATTTTCCAACCATCATGAAAATACGGGCTTTCACTCCAGTTATTTCTTTGGGAATTTCAATATAATTGACTTTTCCAAATCCACCGCCTGTTTCTGTGGGTTCATTTTTCCATGTGATTCTAAAAAGATTTAATGGGTTTAAATCCCAAAGTCCAACTGTTTTTAGTTTTTCTTTTATATCGTCTGGAATAAGGTCAGGATTGCGCATTTGTGCAAATGTCGGAAGAATGATGCCTTTTTCCTTAAATCGTTTTGCAGCTTTTTTTACAACGTCGCCGCTAACGACATGATCAATCGTTTTAATCATAACAAATAAGTTTAACCTGCAAATGTACTAGAAATTTATATTCAAACCCCCAACTTATTTTCGCAAACTGCTGTTTAGCTTCGTGTCGCGAAGAAAATCCACCAGCCTATTGGCAATGATTTTTTCATTAAACATGGTTGAAATAAGCTGATGTCCCGCTTCGGCAATATACTGTTTGCGTATCTGATTTTTTTTAATTTCAAGGATGGCTTCGGCGAGTTTTTCGGCCATGGGCTCAACAACAATGATATTTTTGTTTGGATCGAAGATTTCCCTGATAGCGGATGAATCGCGTGTAATCATGCATTTCTGCATGGCGCCATAATGAAATAGCTTATTGGGAATCACTCGAGCAGCTTTTCCTGAACGTCCGAAAATTCCAAGACAAATATCGAATTCTGCAATGGTATCCGAAAGCTGTTCGTATGGCAACCAACCATGCAGTTTGATGTTCGATAGTTTGTTTTGCTCTTTGATTTTCAAGAAATTGTTGTAGGTAGCTCCGTTGCCAATCATGTCGAAAACGAGGTTTTCATTTTTCAGCAAAAAAGCTGCTTTTGCAATCACATCGGCTCCCTGCAGCGGAACAAAGCTTCCATAAAAACCCACATGAAAGTCGCGATCGGAAGTGGGATGGTTTTTGGGTACAAAATCGTCCGAAATATAGCCAACGGGCACAACGCAGATACGCTGAGCAGGGAAACCAAAGTTGCGGGTATAATAGCTTTTCATGGCTTCGGTATCGGCAAGTAAAAAATCAGCTCCATTCAATGTGCGGCGGTCGAAAAGATATTTTGTTGCAGCTTTGTACCATTGACCATAATCGATCACCTTGGTCAGGTATTCCGAAATCAGCGGGTCGAAAACAACGGGAGCTTGACTGTTTTTTTTCACCCAACGCACATCTTTATGCCTAAACGCAGGTACAATCACATAATCAACATCGATAGACAATTCTTTTAGCTTCTGTGCATTCGAAGCATCGCGTGCTGAAATCGAAAAAGTGGAACACGAAACGTTTTCAATTTTTTTCAAACCTTCAATCAGAACACGTGTTCGATGGTACGAGAATTTGTCTTTGCCGCAGAATAGGATTTTCAAAATATGATTTATTGATTATTTGAACGTTGTCATTTCATTAGCCCGTAGGTAATCCAGTAAACAGCATCATTTCCGGTACGGATACCCGCAAATGCGTTTCGGATATAGAAGGTCGATTTTGCCGAGTTGAAAAGATAGACTTTGAGTATTTTATCAAAAGGAATCTCTTTCATATCCGGAATAAAAACACTCACCGAGGCAGGCACCCACTTGTTTATGGGGACAGAATTAGAATTAATCGTAGAAGCACACCAAACAACTGCGCCAGTATCCGATTCGATGGATGCTACCCAAAGAGCTTCTCCCACAATTGAATCTGGGACAAAGACCCAAACAGTTGCATCAACAATGCAGTTCTTTGACTTAACAAGACCTTTAAGAGGTTGCACAAGCGTCGATTCAAATTGCACCAAGCTGTCAATTTTCAGAACGCTTCTGCTGCCCAATGTGTCATTCACAATTCGAGCGTTATCAAAAATCCAAGTCCCCGAACTCAGCGAATCGTAATGGCAAATCGACGAAAAAAAGTAGTTGCTGTAGCTTGCTTCACCACCACGCGACATAATAAAACAGGAACCCTGATTGTAGTTTTTATCCTTCAATACCTTCGAAAAATATTCGCGGGTTAATGCAAAAAGCCAAGGTTGATTTTCATTGGTTTTCGCCAAAATCAAATAGCGATATTTTTCATCGGACAAAAGCTGATGAAGTTTTTTCAACTCCTTAATGGAATCGGGGTTTGTAAAATGAAGATTGGGCGTGATGTTGTATTTTGTTTTATAAAACTCAGTAATTTCAGGTCTAAAATTGCATAAAACCACCGTTGAATCTACCGGGTACGACTCCGAAAATGCTTGTATTTCTTTCATTGATTCCTGATATGGAGAGCGGTAGAAATAATTATAATGTTGCCTCACAACTATCAGCGAGTATAAAAGCATCAACGACCACAAGCCAGTGAGTATGTAGGTCTGAATTTTCCCAGCCTTTTCGAAAACGCTGAAAGCAAGCAGTACCAGCATTGGAAACGAGAACAGTAAAACTGAAAACTGAAGCAATGGAGCTACTTTTACAGAATACACATATCCAATAGCTGCTGGTAAAATTCCCAACACTAATGCAATCAAATGCACGCGTCGCAATTGTATTTTTTTTTGAATGATGGACTGAGCAAAACCAAAAAGAACCATGACTCCAAAGAAAATGGCTGTGAATTTTGAGAAGTGAAAAATATATTTTAAGTAGTCGTAAAAAAAGGTTGGAGTTGGTTTATTTAACCATTGCCCAATTCCGCCAAGTCCTAACTGATGAAAAAAGATTTCAATGTGTGGAATATAAAGAGCTGCAATGATAAATCCAGCAATGATGTAGTTTCGGAGAACCTTGCCATGCACAAAGAAAAGTCCAAGAAACCCCGTTAATACAGCCATCAAGGCCGAAAAATGATGATTGTACATGCACAGGGAAGCCCCAAGAATAAAGTACACATAGTTTTTCCAGTGAATCTCATTTTTTGCGAGAACAATTCTCGACCAACCAAGAAGCATGAGAAGTGTGAAAAAAAAACCACTTCCATACGGACGAGCAATTTGGCTATACACAATGGTGTAGTGCATAAAAGCTATTGTTGCCGCCGAAAGGAGTCCCACTTGAGGCGAAAACCATTCGCGTCCAATTCGCCAAATCAGATACACCGATGCAATTCCAGCAAGAATAAAAGGCAGTTTAACCCATCCTTCGTTGAACCCGACAAGTTTAGTGTAATAATATAAAAACACCTGAATTCCAACTGGATGCCCATCGACACGCGCACCTTTGCTAATCATTTCGCTAAAAGAATCATATTGAGTGCGAAAAAGTGCACTAAACTCATCGTAAGTGAAAGGTATATTGAATAAATTCCAGAAACGAAGTACCGATGCAACTATAAGGATTGCGATAATAATAATTCCTTCGCTTCGAAGTACTTTCATGGGCTATTTTTCCTGAATTTTCAAATAATTTGCAGCTGGGTTTGCATATTGTTGAAGGATGAAAGTCATTTCGTTGGAACTAAGTCCAACATCTTCAAGTTGCTTACTAAAATATGCTTTTAAGTATGCCATTTGCAACTCCTCAATATCAAATTTATTCACTCCAAAAAATAAATTATAAGCAGCTTTTTGGGTATTAGAGAGCTTGTAGGAAGAGAAAATTCGACTATCAATCATTTGAGCAATTGCAGTACCTTGTTCATGAATACCTAATGACGCAATTGTTTTCAGTTCAGGAGTAATTGGTTTATCGAAATGAAAGTGAACTGCCCCCTTTTGCCCCCGCAAACCAAGTTCCATGCTTACTAGGTCGTCTTGAGGCGATTTCACAAATGGTTGTCCAGATTTTTTCATCCAGAGTTCTCGAGCTTTTAAGCCGTCGCAGGGATCAAATTCATACGAAATGCTTACTGGAATAATATTCAAAGGGATTAAAGAATCTGCGATGTTTTTAGTATTACCTGATAAAGACAACATCCGAAGCAAACTTTCTTGTGTAAAATCGTTGCCATCTTTAGCCCTCCCTTCGCGCTGAGCAATCCAAGTATAGCTTCCTCGCTCAACAATATTGTCCCTGATATATTGAGACAAATGTAACGAACTACGTAATAATTCTCTTCCAGAAACATCGCGGCGCACAATAAACGATTTGTTGATCCTAACAAAAACTTCAATCCAGGGTTTTATAAGTAAATTACTCCCTATTGCAATTTCAACAGTTGGAATATTGTTTAAATGCAAAACCAAATCTAACAAAGCAGGATCGAGAACAATATCGCGATGATTAGAAATGAAGAGACAAGGTTGGTTGGTTAGAATATTTTCAATACCGGAAAAAGTAAGTTCGGTCATTGAAGCTGCCTTTAACCCATCCAAAATAGGTTTAATCAGAAACACCTGAAACTCGTCAGCTTCTCGAACAGTTTTAAGACTTTCAAGGTAATTTAAATAGTTTTTTTTGAAGAAGTATTTTAAAATAGAAATGAATTCATCCTCAACAATTAATTTGCTGATAGCCATTTCCATTTCATCATCGCGATATGGACGAATGTCATCGAAGTTTTCCATGTCGAAAAAATATAAAAAACAAAGGTATAAGAATTTTATCTTTTATGATTGCGCACTTAATTTCTCCATTCAAAATAGTTAGCTCGACGTTTTCCAAACTCTATGCGACGTTCTGACATGCTCGGTTTCAGAGTGCTCTTGCATAAATCGCTGAAAATACGCTTCTCGATCCGTGTAGGCCGCCCAGCCTTGCCGATTTTGGTAGAGCTCGGCTTGAATGACCTTGATTTCTTTTCGCATGCGCATAAGCGTGGTCCAATCGGCATAGTGCTGTAAGTATTTGCTCGAAACTCCGCGAGTTTTATTGAATATGAGTGATTTCAAATCGCTGT